>JBMOMI010000157.1:6542-7337 GCA_049325235.1 Actinomycetota bacterium
GTGGCGACGAGGTGTACGCCGCGATGGCCGCGTCGCTGGTGCCGGCGGTCGAGGCGCTCCTCGACGTCATGGCGCCGCGACGACGGCCAGTGGCCTGACGAACACGCCCCGGTTTCCCGACTCCGGTAGCGGGTAGGGGCCGGGCACGCGATCCTGAAGACGTCAGGGACGCCGCTTCCCCAGGGGAAGGGCCATGGTGCAGAAGGTCGTCGACGCGTCGCTGCTGCGGACGCGCGCCGGGGCGACGAGCCTCGTCGCGGCGGCGATCCTCGGCACCGTCACCGGGCTGGCCGCCGACACCGGCGCCGCCGACGCACCCGCCGCCGGCGACAGTGGCCCCGGGGCCGTGCCGCCGGCCGCGGTCACCGCCGACGTCCCCACCGTGACGGCCGCGCCGGTGCCGACGAACGGCCCGACGCCGGGTGCGGCGTCCACCGACCCGGTCGTCGTGCTGCAGCCGGTGCCGCCGCCGGCCACCCGCACCGTCGTCGTCACCCTGCCGCCCGAGCCGGCGCGTACCGTCACCGTGACGGCCCAGCCCACCCCGGAGCCGACGACGCCGCCGGTACCCGAACCGACGGCGGCGCCCACCATCCCAGCGCCGACACTGCCGACCCCGACAGAGACGACCGCGCCCGACGAGCCGGAGGAGCCCGACGCCGGCGCAGGTGCCTGACGATCGGCGTGCACGGACAACCCGTCCGCGATGCGGACACCGGGAAGCGCGCGGACCAGGGTGCGGTTCTCTGCTGGCGTGACCGAGAGCCTCATCGCGCGGATGCTGCTCCTGCTGCT
>JBMOMI010000158.1:0-4775 GCA_049325235.1 Actinomycetota bacterium
GCTGATCGACTACGCGGCCTCGCGATCATGTCAATCCGGACGAATGGGGGATGTCGTCGTGCTCGCAACGAGAGCCGCGCGGGTCGTCGCAGCGGCGGTGCTGGTGACCGTACTGACCGTACTGACCGGCTGCAGCGGCGACGGAGACCAGCCGGGACCGAGACCCTCCGGCGCCGGGTCGTCGCCTGCCACGGCCCCGTCCGGCGGCGGCGCGCAGCCGGAGGCCGCGGATCAGCTCACCGTGGCGGCGAGCCGCGAGGCGTCGGTCGACTTCGCTGGCGTTGCGGTGCCGGTCCGCGCCGACCTGGCGCCGCTGCGGCGGAACGGTGACGTCGTCGTCCTCAACCTCACGCTGACCAACCTCGGCGAGGACCGCTGGCAGATCTCCGCAGACCTGGATGACGGCACGACGAACGGCATCGAGGGCGGCGTGGTGGACCAGGACCCCGCCCGCTACAGCGTCGACGGCATCTCGCTCGTCGACGGGGTGAACGGCAAGCGCCACCTCGTGGCCCGCGACGAGCGCGGCTACTGCGTGTGCAGCACGGCCCTCTCCGGCGTCTTTCTGGAGGCAGGCGGCGTCGTCGTGCTGTCCGCGACGTTCGCGGCGCCGCCGGACGACGTGACCGCGATGGACGTCGAGGTGCCGCTGTTCGGCACGTTCACCGGCGTCCCGGTCGAGTCGTGAGACCCGCCTGCGCTCTCGCGGCCGCCGTGCTGCTGCTGCCCGTCGGTGAGTGCGGCCGCGGCCGGGACGCCCACGCCGGGCGTCACCGTGGTCGAGCCGGACTCCGGCCCGGCGGTCGAGCTGCCGGTGCTCGACCTCGAGGCGCCGCGGCAGGACCTGTTCCTCGTCACCGGGCCGGCCGACGGCGCCGTCACCGACGCGGTGGCTCCCGAGGCGCAGGTGTTCACGGCGTCCGCGGATGTGTTCTTCGCCTTCGACTCCGCCGACCTGTCACCGCGGGCGCGCGAGGAGCTCGCCCGCATTGCCCAGCAGATCGACGAGGCAGGCCTGGCCTCGGTGCGCATCGTCGGCCACACCGACGCGGTCGGGGACGACGCGTACAACCTCGAGCTGTCGCGCCGGCGCGCCGAGGCGGTCCGGGCGTTCCTCGCCCAGGCGCTGCCCGGAGCCTCCCTGGCCGCCGAGGGCGTCGGGGAGGCGCAGCCGGTCGCCCCCGAGACCGTCGACGGGCAGGACAACCCGGAGGGCCGGGCTGCGAACCGGCGGGTGGAGATCCGAGCGGAGTCCTGAGCGCGCTCAGTGCCCCGCGGCCGGCTGGACGATCTCGACGAGGACGCCGCCGGCGTCCTTGGGGTGGACGAAGTTCACCCGGCTGTCCGACGTCCCGCGCTTGGGCTCGTCGTACAGCAGGCGAAGACCCTTCTCCCGCAGGGCCCGGGAGACGGCCTCGATGTCGTCCACCCGGTAGGCGACCTGCTGGACGCCGGGGCCGTTGCGGTCGAGGAACTTCGCGATCGTCGACTCGGGGGTCAGGGGCGCCAGGAGCTGCACGCACGAGTGCGGGGCAGCCGGGTCGCCGACACCCATCATCGCCTCGCGGACGCCCTGCTCGGCGTTGACCTCCTCGTGCAGCAGCTGCATCCCGAAGACGTCGCGGTAGAACGCGATCGCGGCGTCGAGGTCGGCGACGGCGACGCCGACGTGGTCGATGGCGGTGAACAGCGGCGCGGTCATGCCCGCAGCGTAGGAGCCGGACGGCGCCAGCGGCTGTGGTCTCGACCACGTGGGTCTGGACGCACGGACCCCGCGAAGTAGGGTGACGAGAGGCATCGAGGCCGCATCCGGGAGGAGTCACCGTGACCAGCACCCGCACCAGCGTCATCGTGGCCGGCGCGCGCACCCCGATGGGGCGCCTGCTCGGCTCGCTCAAGGACTTCTCGGCGGCCGACCTCGGCGGCGTCGCGATCGCCGGCGCGCTGGAGAAGGCGGGTGTCGCCCCCGACCAGGTCCAGTACGTGATCATGGGGCAGGTGCTGACCGCCGGCGCCGGCCAGATCCCTGCACGCCAGGCCGCGGTCAAGGCGGGCATCCCGATGTCCGTGCCGGCGCTGACGATCAACAAGGTGTGTCTGTCCGGCATCGACGCGATCGCCCTGGCGGACCAGCTCATCCGCGCCGGCGAGTTCGACGTCGTCGTGGCCGGCGGCCAGGAGTCCATGACCCAGGCGCCGCACCTGATGGAGAAGTCGCGTGCCGGCTACAAGTACGGCGACGTCACCCTGCGGGACCACATGGCCTACGACGGGCTGTGGGACGTGTTCACCGACCAGGCGATGGGCAGGCTGACCGAGGGCGCCAACTGCGCCGACCGGGAGTTCTCCCGCGAGGAGCAGGACGCGTTCTCCGCCCGCAGCCACCAGCTCGCCGCCCAGGCCTGGAAGAACGGCCTGTTCGACGAGGAGGTCGTGCCGGTGCACATCCCGCAGCGCAAGGGCGACCCGGTGGAGTTCCACTACGACGAGGGCATCCGGGAGGACACGACGGTCGAGTCCCTGTCCCGCCTGAAGCCCGCCTTCAGCAAGGACGGCACCATCACCGCGGGCTCGGCGTCCCAGATCTCGGACGGCGCCGCTGCCGTCGTCGTGATGAGCAAGGAGAAGGCCACCGAGCTCGGGCTGTCGTGGCTCGCCGAGATCGGCGCGCAGGGCGTCGTCGCCGGGCCGGACTCGACGCTGCAGAGCCAGCCGTCCCGCGCCATCCAGGCGGCCTGCGCCAAGGAGGGCATCACGCCTGCCGACCTCGACCTCGTCGAGATCAACGAGGCGTTCGCCGCGGTCGGCCTGGCCAGCACCAAGGAGCTCGGGCTCGACCCGGAGAAGGTGAACGTCAACGGCGGCGCGATCGCGCTCGGCCACCCGATCGGCATGTCGGGCGCTCGGATCACCCTGCACCTGGCGCTGGAGCTCAAGCGGCGGGGCGGCGGGGTGGGGGCCGCGGCCCTCTGCGGCGGCGGCGGCCAGGGGGACGCCCTCATCGTCCGCGTGCCGAAGGCCTGAGGCTTGGCGCGCACCGTCGACGTCGAGGACCTCGTGCTGCGGGCCCGAGAGGGCTCGCCGCGCGCCGTCGCCCGGCTGATCTCGCTCGTCGAGGACGCCTCGCCACAGCTGCGCGACGTGATGGCGGCGCTGGCACCACACAGCGGCCGGGCCTGGGTGATCGGGCTCACCGGGTCTCCCGGCGTCGGCAAGTCCACGAGCACGTCGATGCTGGTGACCGCGCTGCGCAAACGCGACCTGCGCGTCGGCGTCCTGGCCGTCGATCCCTCGTCCCCGTTCTCCGGCGGGGCGCTTCTCGGCGACCGCATCCGCATGCAGGACCACGCGCTCGACCGCGAGGTGTACATCCGGTCGATGGCCAGCCGTGGCCACCTCGGCGGGCTGTCCTGGTCGACGCCCCAGGCGCTGCGCGTGCTCGACGCCTGCGGCTGTGACGTCGTCCTGCTGGAGACCGTCGGGGTCGGGCAGAGCGAGGTGGAGGTCGCCGGGACGGCGGACACGACCGTCGTCCTGCTCGCCCCCGGGATGGGGGACGGCATCCAGGCCGCCAAGGCCGGGATCCTCGAGATCGGCGACGTGTTCGTCGTCAACAAGGCCGACCGGGACGGCGCGGACGCGACCGTTCGCGACATCCGGGGCATGCTGTCGCTCGGTGAGCGTCGCCAACCCGGCGAGTGGCGGCCACCGGTGGTCAAGGCCGTCGCCAGCAAGGGGGAGGGGGCCGACGAGGTGATGGAGGCGCTGGACAAGCACCGGGTGTGGCTCGAGGAGACCGGCGAGCTGGCCCGCCGCCGGCACCGGCGGGCGGCCGACGAGGTGGAGGCGCTCGCGGTCACCGCGCTGCGCGAGCGGATCGGCGACCTGCGCTCCGGCCGTGGCCTGGACGAGCTGGCCGAAAGGGTCGTCGCAGGCGATCTCGACCCGTACAGCGCCGCAGACAAGCTCGTCGCCGCCGTCGCCAGCTGAAACACGCACGCCAGGTTGGGGGCCGCCGCCCTAAGGTCTCGTGTCATGGCCGGTGCGATCGAGGTCAGGGGACTGACCAAGCGGTACAGCGACCTGGTCGCTGTCAGCGACGTCTCCTTCGAGGTGGCCGAGGGCGAGTTCTTCGGCATCCTCGGCCCCAACGGCGCCGGGAAGACGACCACCCTCGAGCTGGTGGAGGGGATCCGCGAGCCGGACGGCGGCGCCGTCACGGTGCTCGGCGAGAGCCCGTGGCCGCGCAACGAGCGGCTGCTCCCGCGGATCGGCGTCCAGCTGCAGGCCAGCGCGTTCTTCGAGCGCCTCACCGCGCGCGAGCAGCTGCACACCTTCGGCGACCTCTACGGCGTCCCTCGGCAGCGGGCGGACGAGATGCTCGAGGTCGTCGGCATGCAGGACAAGGCGGACGTGCGAGAGCACCTGCTCTCCGGCGGGCAGCGGCAGCGGCTGTCGATCGCCTGCGCGCTGGTGCACCACCCGGAGCTGGTCTTCCTCGACGAGCCGACCGCCGTGCTCGACCCGCAGGCGCGGCGAAACCTGTGGGACCTGTTGCGAGACATCCAGTCTCGGGGAACGACCGTCGTGTACACGACCCACTACCTCGACGAGGCCGAGGCGCTCTGCGACCGCGTGGCGATCATGGACCACGGTCGGATCCTGGACCTCGACAGCCCGGCGTCCCTCGTGCGCGGCCTCGACGCGCCGACCCGCGTGGCCCTCCCCGACGGCGTCCTGGACGTTCGCACCGCCCGTTCCCTCCCGGGAGCTGA
>JBMOMI010000158.1:4875-7333 GCA_049325235.1 Actinomycetota bacterium
GAGCTGTCCGGCAGCTGGTGGCTGTTCCTTCCGGTGCTGGTCTTCGGGACGGCCGCGTTCCTGGCCGTGGGCCTGTTCGTCGGCGCGGTGTCGAAGTCGGAGGAGTCCGCGAGCGCACTGGCCAACTTCATCGTCCTGCCCATGGCCTTCCTCGCCGGCACGTTCTTCGACATCTCGCAGTCACCGGGGTGGATGCAGGCGGTCAGCCGTGTGCTGCCGCTGCGGTGGATGAACGACGCGATGCTCGACGTCATGGTGCGCGGGCAGGGCGTCGAGGCGATCTGGCTGCCCTGTCTCGTGCTTCTGGTGTTCACGCTCGTCGTCGGGTTCGTCGCGACCCGACTGTTCCGCTGGGAGTCGGCGTAGCGGACACGGTCCGGCAGCGGCTTGCTGCGCAGATGTTGAGCGGCTCGCCGGCGACCTCGGTGACCGGCGTGGTCGGGCGCCTGCTCGCCGTCCAGGCGCAGGACCCGCGCGGTGCCCGGCTCGCCGTCCGTGCCCGGTCAGTAGGAGTGCGCGCATCCGACGTCGACCGCGCGCTCACCATGGACCGCTCCGTCGTCGTGAGCTGGCTCAACCGCGGGACCCTGCACCTGGTGCTCGCCGACGACTACTGGTGGCTGCATGAGCTGACGGCACCGCCGCGGGTGACCTCCAACGCGAGGCGGTTGCGGCAGGAGGGTGTGTCGCCCGAGGCGGCGGAGCGCGGCGTGGAGGCGGTGGTTCGCGCCCTCGAGGGCGGTCCACGCACGAGGCGACAGCTGCGGGACGTCGTCGCCTCGGCGGGCGTGCCCGTCGCCGGCCAGGCGCTCGTCCACGTACTGCTCCTCGCCACCTTGCGGGGGCACGTCGTCCATGGCCCCGTGGACGGCGCGGAGCAGGCCTTCGCGCTGACCCGTGACTGGCTCGGCCGGCCGCCTGCGCCGGTCGAGCGGGACGCCGCGCTGGCCGAGCTCGCGCGCCGGTACCTGGCCGGTCACGGGCCGGCCGGCGCGGAGGACCTGGCCAGGTGGGCCGGTATCCGGCTCGGCGACGCCAGGCGTGGACTGCGTGGCGTGCGGGAGCTGGTGGAGCTGGAAGGCGGGTTGGTGGACCTGGCACACCGGGATCCGGTGCCCCCGCTGCCGCCGCCCCGGTTGCTCGGCGCCTTCGACCCGCTGCTGCTGGGGTGGCGATCCCGGGAGCCGATCGTCGGAGAGCATCGCTCGTTGGTGACGAGCAACGGTGTCTTCCGTCCGTTCGCCCTCGTCGGCGGTCGGGCGGTGGCGACGTGGCGCCTCGTGCGCGGTCGGGTGTCCGTGTCACCGATGGAGGCCGTGCCGGCGGCCGACCTCGCCGCCCTGGAGAACGACGCCGCCGACGTCGAGCGCTTCCTGGCAGAGTGAGGCGCATGATCGTCGCGTTCTCCGTCGCACCGTCCGGAGCTGGTGACTCCCTGAGCGCTGCCGTCGCGGACGCCGTCCGCGCGGTCCGGGAGTCGGGCCTGCCGTACCGGACCGATCCCATGTTCACCTCGATCGAGGGGGAGTGGGACGAGTGCATGGACGTCGTGCGCCGCGCCTGCGAAGCGGTCGGGCGGCACGGCGACCGGGTCTCGCTGGTGCTCAAGGCCGACATCCGCCCCGGGCGTACCGGTGAGCTGCAGGGCAAGCTCGACCGCCTCGAGGCGGCGCTGGAGCGGGCCGAGGGCGAGCCGGGACGCGGGCAGTAGCCACGTGGCGGTCACGGGCGCCGGTGGGGACGAGCGCGCCGAGGTCGTCAGGCGTGAGATGAGCCTGCTCGCCCCAAGAATCCATACCGATCGAGGCGTTCGACCTCGTTGCAGAGCGGCTCGCGGACGACGTCGTGCTGCTGAACTACTCCGTCGCTGCTGCGGGTCAGCTGAGCCGACGCAGTTCCGTGTGGGTCAGGGTCTCCGGGCGGGCCTGGCTGCTCCGCTTCCATCAGGGGACACCTGCCCACCCCGCCTCCGCAGACCAGGAGTAGTGAGCAGGGTCCGTCATCAGCTGGTGTCGGGCGGGTCGATGCCGAGGTCGAGGGCGAGTTGTCGTCCGGTGTGGCGGGCGTGGTCCTGGTCGCGCCAGTAGGTGTTGCGGACGGGGGTCTGGTGGGGGTCGATCCAGGGTGGGGGGATGACGTGGGGGACGCCGTCGATCATCACGATCCGGTAGTGGCCGTGCTCGACCATCGCGTGGTGCGCTCCGCACAGCAGCGCCAGGGAGGCGACGTCGGTCGCGCCGCCGTGGATCCAGGCGGTGACGTGGTGGACGTCGGTCCACCGGGCGGGGATGGTGCAGCCGGGCCAGATGCAGCCGCGGTCCCGGGCGTGCAGCGCGCGGCGCTGGGCCCGGGGTGGCGGTCCGCACGGTGCGGCCGAGGTCCAGCACCGCGCCGTTGGGGGCGAGCAGCACCTTCTGCAGGACGCAGTCGCAGACCAGGGGCCGCAGAAACGCCGCCG
>JBMOMI010000159.1:0-7311 GCA_049325235.1 Actinomycetota bacterium
CACGGCGAAGCGGCACGCGGCGAGGGTGAGCGTGCCGAGCACCAGAACCCCCATCACGACGGGCACACGGCTCACCGGTAGGGCGACGTCGTGGAACGCGACGCCGACGGCGAGGACGAGAAGGCCGGTCAGCAGGGCGAGCCAGAGCACCGAGACCGTCCTGCCTGCGAGATACGTCGCGGGGGACAGCGGCGTGCCCCGGAGCCGTTTCAGCACCCCGCGGTCCCGAGCCGCGACGACCGCCTCGGGCATGTTGACGAAGGCCGTCACGCCGGCGCCGTACGCGGTCATCGACGCGGCGTAGAACACCCCGATCGGGATGCCGGAGACCCGGAAGCCCTCGGGCGCGAGCATCGCCATCACGAGGGCATACAGGCCGACCGGCATCGCGACGGCGAAGAACACCCACCCGGGGTCGCGCCACGCCGCCCGGTTCGCCCAGCGGGTCTGCGCCAGCAGCGACGCGATCGCCGACGGCCGTCCTGCTGCCTCCGCGACGAGACGGGCGCCGGGAAGTGCACCGGCTCGCCGCCGCGGTGTCCGAGCGCCAGCGCCGGCGCGGCGTCCGCCGGCCGCGGGGTCCCAGCTGAAGGCGCGCGCCGCGACGAGGCCGCCGTCGATCCCCCACGCGGCCATCACGGCGAGCGCGGAGAGGTCCCAGCCGCTCCCGGTCAGGAACGGGTTGAACTGGTCGCGCAGCGCGGTGACGAACGGCTTGAGCGGGAAGACGTCACCGACCCGGCCCAGCCAGGCGGGCACCTCGGCGCCGATGGTGAACAGCTCGGAGACGAACGACAGCGCCACCGCCGCCGCGATCGAGACGGCCTGCGCGACACCGGCACTCGGGGACACCGCCGCCACGAGGCCGAGGGCTGCGAAGCACGCGGTGGCCACGACGAGCGTGACGAACGTGGCGAGCGCACTCCGGGCCAGGATGCGCACGTCGTAGCCGGCGACTCCGATCGCGAGCATCGTCGCCACAGCGACGACCGCGAAGCCCACGGCGCCGCCGATCCGGCCGGCGACGTAGGTCCACGGGGGGAGCGGCGTCCCGCGGATCCGCTTGAGGATGCCCCGTTCCCGCGCGATGGCCATGGTGATCGCGACGGTCGGGAAGGCCGCGTACAGCACCCCCATTGCCACCGCGGACGGCGCGGCGAACTGCATCACCCGCACGCCGTCGTCCAGCCGCTCGTTGCCCGCGACCGCCCCGATGATGACGAGCCACGTGAGGGGGAGGAGGAACGTGAACACTGTGACGATCCGTGCGCGCCACAGCTCCCGCGCCGCGTAGCCGAGCTGGTCGGCGAGGAGGCGGCCGGTGCCCGGGCGGCCCACCGTCTCCGTGGTCATCGCTGCTCCTTCGGCGACGGCTGCACGCCGCTGCGCTGCTCGGGCACGGCGACGCTCTCGACCACGGCAGGCACGGCGGACCACCTCCACCTGCGTGTGTGCGCCGTGCCCGGCGGCGCCTCACAGGGGCTTAGGTCAGGCTTAGGTCCGGGCTCACTACGCTCACGCCCATGGCGACGGTCCTGGTCCTCAACGGCCCCAACCTCGGGCGGCTCGGAGCGCGCGAGCCGGAGGTCTACGGGTCGGCGAGCCACGCGGACCTCGTCGCCGCGTGCGAGGAGGAGGGGCGGCGACTCGGGCTCGCGGTCGAGGTCCGGCAGACGGACGACGAGGCCGAGCTGGTGAGGTGGCTGCACGAGGCAGTGGACACCGGCGCTCACGTCGTCCTGAACCCCGCGGCGTTCACCCACTACTCCTACGCCACCCGCGACGCGTGCGCGCAGGTGACGGCGGCCGGGCTCGCGCTCGTAGAGGTGCACCTCTCGAATCCGGCTGCGCGAGAAGCGTTCCGGCACACCAGCGTCGTCGCAGGCGTCGCCACCGGAACCGTGGCGGGGTTCGGCCTGGACTCCTACCGCCTGGCGCTGTCCGCCGTGGCGGCGCGGCTGTTCCGCCGGCCTTGATCCCGCAGATTCAAGTCTTCAACCTTGTTCTCGTGATGTGAAGGCCCTAGCCTTGAGTGATGCCCGGTTGTCGGTGGGGAGGTGCAGGGTGTTCGTCATGACGGTCGACCAACGGGGGAGCCGCCGGGGCGAGGACCTCGTCGCCGGCCTGATCGCCGAGCTCAAGGGCCACCCGGGCCTCGTCCGGCGCTTCGAGCGCACGGCGGGGGACGAGGTGCAGGCACTCCTCGAGTCGGCCGAGCACGTCGTGGACGTGACCCTGCGCCTGGCGCGCGACGACGCGTGGAGCATCGGGATCGGCGCCGGCCCGGTGCGCACGCCACTGCCGCGCAGCGTCCGGGCAGGCTCCGGCGCGGCCTTCGAGCACGCGCGGGCGTCCGTGCAACGCGCCAAGGCGGCCGGCCCGCACGTCGCGGTGAGCGGTCCGGACCCGGTCTCCGCCCACGACGCCGAGGTGCTGCTCGCCCTCCTGGCCGCCGTCGTCCAGCGGCGGACGGCGCAGGGCTGGCAGGTGGTCGACCTGCTCTCGACCGGGCTGACGCAGAAGCAGGTGGCCGAGCGCATCGGCGTCACGCCACAGGCCGTCAGCCAGCGCGCGCGCGTCGCCATGTGGCAGCACGAGCACGAGGCCCGGCCGCTCGCCGCCCGGCTGCTCGCGGAGGCGGACCGGTGAGGTGGCTGGCCGACGGGCACCGCCGGGACGCCGCGGCGCTCGTCGCCGCGGCCCTGCTCGGTGGTGCCGCGCTCGTCGTGTCGGTGACCGGTGCCCAGGCCGACGGCTGGGCGGCCGGCGTCGTCCGGGTCGTCACCGTGGCGTTCGCGGTGCTCGGTGGCGGGCCGCTCACCGCCGCCGTGCTCGACCGCGCCGGTCAGCCGCCGGCAGCGGCGATCGAGAAGCCCGACGAGGCCTCCGACGTCCTGCGCGGCGGGGCGTGGATCGGCGTCCTGGAGCGGGCCGCGATGTCCGCGACCCTGCTCGCCGGCTGGCCCGCCGGCATCCCCGTCGTCCTCGCCGTCAAGGGCCTCGGCCGTTACCCCGAGCTGCGCCACCCCGGCGCGTCGGAGCGGTTCATCATCGGAACCCTCGTCAGCCTGCTGTGGGCGGCGGCCGCGACCGGCACCGGGACGATGCTGCTGTAGTCACTCGGCCTCGGCGGGCTCGAGCGCCTCCCGGTAGCTGCGCATGCCCTCGTCGACCGCGTCGAGCACCGGCTCGATCCAGCGCTCCGGCACGCCGCGACGCTCGAGGGCGAACCGCAGCCACGCGCGCAGGACGTCCGGCAGCGCCGTGACCTCGTCGTCGTCCAGCGGCACGCGCCCGGGCAGGCCGGCTCCGAGCATGCCGAGCACCGCGATCGGGCTCCACGCCAGCGGCCCGTCGGCGAGCGCCATGTCGCCGAACTCGACGAACGCGCGGGCGAGCCGGCGGCTCGTCTCGCCGTCCGGCACGACGCCGGTGGCGAGGAACTCCTCGACGAGGCGCTCCTTGGCCTCGCTCGGCGTCGGCTCGCGGTCGCGCGGCTCGGTCGCGTACTCGACGGCACGCGCCCAGGCGAGCGCCCGCAGCGAGACGAAGTCCTCGGTCACCGGGGGGTCGGCCGCGAGCTCGGTCGAGGCCAGGGCGTCCACCAGGTCGGCGAGCGCGTCGGCTACGGGTGTCTCGACCGGCTCCATCGGGACGTCGTCCTCGTCGCGGTGGGCCGCCCAGTCCTGCGCGACCTGGCCTCCCATCGCCAGGGCGAGGGACTCGACCAGCCGCCCTGCGACGTCCAGCACCTGGGCCACGAGCGTGTGCACCTCGGGCTGCTCGTACTCCACGAAGATCATCCGCTCGGCGCCCCAGACGTCCACCGCGGTCCACGCGCGCACCGGCTCCGGCAGCGGCGCGGCGGTGAAGGCCGGTGGGGGCAGCGTGGCCGGCATCGCGGCGATCACCGCGCGGGCGATCGGCCCGCCCTCGGCCGGCGCCACGCGGGCGAACGCGTGCAGCGCGGCGAGCCCGGCGGCCGACGGGTGGCGCTGCACCCGCTCGGCGAGCATCGCGACGAGCGCGACCTCGGCGTCCGTGCCGTCGCCGTCCTCGGCCTGCCGGGCGGCGTCCCACGTCGTGCCCAGCAGCTCGCTGGCCCAGGCTTCCGCGAGGACGGCGTCCTCCTCCCGGACGAGGGACCGGGCCTGGTCGACGATGAGCGCGATCGGGTCGTCTCGCCGGGGCGAGCGGCTCTTGCCCCGACGTCCCCGGCCCTTCGGGCGACCGCGGCTCTTCGGGCTCATCGGGCGGTGTCCTGGCGTGGCATGCCGCCCATCCCACCACGGGTACGATGAGCGCGATCCCCGAGGCTGACCGAGCGCACGCGCGTGCCCGCAGCCGCCCGACGGAAGTGGAAGAGACTCACGTGGCGACCACCAACGACCTCAAGAACGGCATGGTGCTCAACCTGGACGGCCAGCTCTGGTCGGTCGTGGAGTTCCAGCACGTCAAGCCCGGCAAGGGCGGCGCGTTCGTGCGCACGAAGCTGAAGAACGTGCTCTCGGGCAAGGTGGTCGACAAGACGTTCAACGCCGGCACGAAGGTCGACACCGCCACCGTCGACAAGCGGGACATGCAGTACCTGTACAAGGACGGCGACGACTTCGTGTTCATGGACACGAAGGACTACGAGCAGATCCACGTTCCCGCCGCCACCGTCGGCGACGCCGCGAACTTCCTCCTGGAGAACCAGACCGCGGTCGTCGGCATCCACGAGGGCACGCCGCTGTACGTCGAGCTGCCGGCGTCGGTCGTCCTGGAGGTGACCTACACCGAGCCCGGCCTGCAGGGCGACCGGTCCACCGGGGGCACCAAGCCCGCGACGCTGGAGACCGGCTACGAGATCCAGGTGCCCCTGTTCCTGGAGAGCAACACCAAGGTGAAGGTCGACACCCGTACCGGGGAGTACCTCGGCCGCGTGAACGACTGACGGTGGCCGCTCGCAGCAAGGCCCGCAGGCGCGCGCTGGACCTCCTGTTCGAGGCCGAGCAGCGCGGCCTCGACCCGCTCGTGCTGCTGCGGGACCGGGTGGCGTCCGCCGACCCGCCGCTGTCGCAGTACGCGGTCACCCTGGTCGAGGGCGTGACGGCGCACCGCGAACGCATCGACGAGATCCTCTCCACCTACTCGCAGGGCTGGACCGTGCAGCGGATGCCGGCCGTGGACCGTGCCGTGCTGCGGATCGGCGTCTACGAGCTGCTGTGGGCCGACGACGTCCCGGACGCCGTCGCGATCGACGAGGCGGTCGAGCTGGCCAAGGCGCTGTCCACCGACCAGTCGCCGGCGTTCGTCAACGGCCTGCTGGCCCGCGTGCTGTCGATGAAGGCGACGCTGGTTGACTGACCCCGTTGCGGCAGCTCCGAGGGAGGGGATCCGGCGCCGTGTCGAAGAAGAAGCGCACGCCCAAGGCGAATGGCCAGAAGTCGAGCCGCCGGAGACCCGGCCCCGGTAGGTGGAGGACCGGTCGTCGTCAGGATGCGACGTCGCAGCTCAGGGCGCTGGCCGGGCCCTTCCAGGAGTGGTTCGTCACTGCTGGTCCGGGCGCACCGCAGGGGGACGAGCCGGCGGATCTCGCAGAAGCCCGGTCGGCGCTCTCTGCCCTCCGGGACACGCTCGGCATCCTCGAGGCGGCCGTCGGTCCACTCGACGTGACGACACTGGTGGCGGAGGACCTCGAGCGGTTCCTCTATGACGTGCTGCCCGCAGTCGACCTCGACGGCGAGGAGGAGGACGTGGTGACGGCGATGGCCGCCGTCCTGCTGGTCTACCTGTCCTTCCTCGACGAGACCGGGCGTTGGAGCGGGACCGAGACCGCCCTGCTCGACTGCCACGCCGTCGTCGCCGAGCTGCTCGAGGAGCGGGGGCACGACGTGATCGAGCCTCCGCGGTTCGATCTTCCGGAGATCCCGCCGTCGGACGAGCTTGCGGCACTGGCCGACCTACCGCTGGTGTCGCGCATGCGAGCCCTCGCCACATGGGTCGGACCGGGGCGGCGCGTGACGGCCACTGGCGCGCTGCGGCGTGCTGACCTGCCGTCCGCAGCCGCGCTGCTCGGCATCTCCGTCCGCACACCTGCCGGGAGTCCAGCCCAGCTCGGTGACGAGCCGGTGCCGGAGCTCGAGCAGCCCGACGGCCCTGTGGCGCAGTCGATGTGGGACGTCCGCGAACTGGCCACCTGTTGGACCGCGGCGGTGGAGTCGGGTCTCCTCGACGTCGGTTCGACCGCTGTGCGGCCAGGCAGCGGCCTGCCCTTGCTCGACGACGGGCCCGTCGAACAGCGGCTGGCGCTCCTGCGTCGAGTCGTCGCGGCCTATGTCGTGGCCAGGCTGCTCGGCGACCGCCGCGCACGCGACGTCGTCGCCGAGCACGTCTCGGGGGCCACTGCGGCCGTGCTGTTCAGGTCGTTGCTGGGTGCACCGCTGAGCACCGAGGAACTGCGCGAGGTCGCCGGAGAAGTGCTCGACGGCTCCCTTCAGTTCCTCTGGGAAGCCACCGCCGAGCGGATGATCGCGGAGCTGGACGAACTGCGCGAGCTGGGGCTCCTCGTGGTCGGTGACGTCTACGACGTCCCCGACCCGGTCAAGCCCGCCATCGGTGAGGCGTTGGAGCTGCTCGGCGGCGGACCGCGGGAGGGCTCGCGGCCCGAGGACGGCGCGGCGGCCCTCCAGCTGAAGATCACCCTGGCCGGAAGCACGCCGCCGGTCTGGCGTCGGGTGCTGGTGCCGGCCGACATCCGGCTGGACGAGCTGCACGACGTCGTCCAGGTCTCGTTCGGCTGGGAGGACCAGCACCTGCATCAGTTCAGCGTCGGTCACCCGTATCGCGCTGACACCGTCTACGCGGTGCCGCGGAGCGATCCGTTCGGAGACCGCAGCAGGGGGCCCCAGGTGGTGGACGAGCGGAGGGTCGCGTTGCGCGACGTGGCCCCCGATGTCGGATCGAAGCTCAGCTACCTCTACGACTTCGGCGACGACTGGCTGCACGAGATCTCGGTGGAGAAGGTCCTGGACGCCGTCGACCAGCCGCTGCCCGCCTGCCTCGCGGGGCGCGGCATGGCACCGCACGAGGACTCCGGCGGCGTGCACGGCTGGGCGCACGTCGTCGCCGCGGCCGCCGACCCGGATGATCCCGCGCACGAGCACATGCGGGACTGGCTCGGGCTGGCGCCCGGTCAGGACCTGGACCCGCGGACCTTCGACCCGGCGCCCGTGAGGGCTGCGCTGTCACGGCTGCGCCGGTGAGGCGGAGCGGCGTCCAAGATCACGGCGACGTGCATGATCACCGGGAGGGGTGGGTCAGGGGGCC
>JBMOMI010000160.1:0-7172 GCA_049325235.1 Actinomycetota bacterium
GAGCGGCTGAACCATCCGAGCGGGCTGCCCGTTGGTGCCGGCATGAGGCCCTCCGCGCCCAGCCGCCGCGTCGTCGTCCTCGGTGGCGCCGCCGGGCTCGCCGCCCTGTCGGCCTGCTCGTCCGGTTCATCCTCCGGCGGCGAGAGGAGCACCCCACCCCGGGGTGGTGCGGCCCTCGTGCCGCTGAGCGACGTCCCGGTGGGGGAGGCGGTCTCCGTGGACGGCCCGGACGGTCCCTTGGTGGTGGCCCAGCCCGCGGAGGGGGACGTCGTCGCGTTCAGCGCGGTCTGCACGCACCAGGGCTGCACGGTCGCTCCGGACGGCGACCGCCTGCGGTGCCCCTGCCACGGCTCGGTGTTCGACGCGGCGACCGGGGACAACCTCGAGGGTCCGGCGACCCGACCGCTGCCCCGGATCGCCGTCGAGGTCCGCGACGGTCAGGTGCGTACGGCCTGACCGGTGCGGACCGCGCGGCGCTCGCGCAGCAGCGCCCCGACGCCCACCACGACCGCGACGATCTCGCTCGTGTTCGCCACCATCGGCCACAGTGCGAAGAACGGTTCGCGGACGCCGAACAGCCCCACCGTGGTGGACACGAGGAACGCCCCGAACGTGGCCGCGCCGAAGCCGACGGCCGCCAGCAGCGGCAGCCAGTGCCGCCACACCACTAGCGCCACCGCGATGACCACGCCCGCGACCGCGTTCACCATGAACGCCGGTCCGATGACGTCGAGCACACGGAACCCGTCGAACCACAGCCACAGGTGCACGGCAGCCGACACCAGCACGGCGACGGCGACGACCAGGCGCAGTCCCATGCCCGTGGCAACGAACGCGCGACGTCCTGGGTTCACCCGGTGCGACGCTTGGCCGGGTGAACCTCGCCGGGCCCCGCCCCGTTGTCCCCGACGAACGAAGGGAGGACCACCGTGCCGGCGGAACGGGTCGACCTGCTGCGTGAGCTGCACGGCCAGCACGCCGACGCGCTGTGGTCCTTCGTCCTGCGCCTGACCGGCGGCGACCGGTCCGCGGCCGAGGACGTCGTCCAGGAGACGTTGCTGCGCGCCTGGCGCACCGACGGTGTGCTCGAGGCTCCGGGCAGCGACCGGCGGGCCTGGCTCTTCACCGTGGCCCGACGCATCGTCATCGACAGGTGGCGTTCCGGCCGCTCCCGTTACGAGGTGGTGTCCGACCAGCTGCCCGAGCGACAGACGTCCGACGAGACCGACGCCGTGCTGCAGGCGTGGCTGGTCGCCGAGGCGTTGCGCCGGCTGAGCCCGGAGCACCGACGCGTGATCGTCGAGTGCTTCTACAACGACTGCACGGTCAGGGAAGCAGCGCGCCGTCTCGACGTGCCCGAGGGCACGGTGAAGTCGCGGACGCACTACGCGCTCAAGGCGTTGCGTCTCGCCCTGGATGAGATGGGGGTGACGTCGTGACCGCGCGGCCCGACCCGTACGCCCAGGACGCCGGTGCCTACGTGCTGGGGGCCCTCGACCCGGCGGCCCGGTTGGAGTTCGAGCGGCACCTGAGGGCCTGTGCCGAGTGCTCCCGGTCGGTCACGGAGCTGGCCGGACTGCCCGCGCTGCTGGCCACCGTCCCGCGGGACGTCGCGGAGCAGCTGGGCGAGGAGGACGTCACCGAGCCAGCGCCTCCCGGCCTGCTGGACGCGGTGCTGGCGCGGGTGGACCACGCCAGGGGGACGCGCCGGCACCGCCGGCTCCTGTTCGTAGCGGCGGCCGCGGTGGCACTGCTCGCCGCCGTGGTCGGAGGGGTCGTGGCCGCGCGGGACGGCGAGGCGCCCGACGTCCGGACGGTCGCGCTGCAGGAGACCGTGGACGGTCCCCTGGCCGTGACCGCCCGGATGGAGCAGGTCGCCTGGGGCACTCGCATCGAGCTCGACTGCCGCTACGAGGCCGCGGCGTCCCCGTACGCCACGCCACCGGTGTACGCGCTCGTCGTCCGGGACGACAGCGGGAACGTCGAGCAGGTGGCGACGTGGCGGGCCGTACCCGGCCGGGACGTCACCGTGCAGGCCGCGACCGCGGTCCCGCGGGACCGCATCGCGGCGCTCGAGGTCCGCACGAGCGACGGCCGGACGGTGCTGACCGCCGACTGGTGAGAGGCGAGCGAGAAGGAGGCAACCGCATGTCCAGGAAGCGCATCGCCCTGCTGGCCGCTTTGCCGTTGGTGCTCGGGGCGTGCGGAGGTGACTCCGAGCCGGCGGCCACGCCGACCGCAGCAGACACCGCCGCCGCCGAGGACACCGCCACGGGCGAGGACACCGCCACCGCGGGAGCCGTGACGGTCGACGTGGCCGAGGTCTCGGACCTGGGGGAGGTCCTCGTCGACGGCGAGGGCAGGACGCTGTACATGTTCGACCCCGACGCCCAGGGCGAGAGCACCTGCTACGACCAGTGCGAGCAGAACTGGCCGCCGCTGGTCAGCGACGGGACGGCGTCCGTCGGCGAGGGCGCGGACGACTCCAAGGTCGGCAGCGTGGAGCGGCGGGACGGCTCCCAGCAGGTGACCTACAACGGCTGGCCGCTGTACTACTTCGCAGCCGACCAGGCTCCCGGGGACTCCCAGGGACAGGGCGTCAACGACGTCTGGTGGGTGCTGGACGCCGACGGCGAGCCGGTGCGGTCCGCGGGCACGGGCTACTGATCGATCATCCCTGCAGCGACGGCCCCGAGCGGGTCACCCGCATCCTCAGCAGCACCCGCCGCTCGCGCTCCATCGCCTCGCGGTAGTCGTTCCAGTCAGGGTGCTCGCCGACGGCTCGCCGGTAGTAGTCGACGAGCAGGTCCATCGCCTCCGGCAAGGGGACGATCTCGACGTCCCCCTCGACCTGGACCCACGAGCCGAAGAACCTGTCGGTGAACACGCACAGGGACGCTCGGGGGTCCCGGCGCAGGTGCCGCACCTTCATCGCGGTCTCCCGGCAGCTGACGACGACGTTGCCCGCACCGTCGGCGACGGCCAGCACCGGCGACATCGCCGGCCGGCCGTCGGACCGGAACGTCGCCATCACGGCGTGGTGGTGGCGCGAGATGAAGCCGAGCGCGTGGTCGATGCGGGCGGTCATGCGCTCACAGTAGGTGCCCGGTTGTCAGACACACTGGGCCGCTGTCGACGAGTCGCACGAACAGCGGGTCGCCGGTCGGCGCGACCGGTACGTGCGCCACAGGTGCTTCAGCAGGTCACGGCAGGCTGGCGAGCAGGACGGCCCCGTTCCGGGCGCCGGTGAGCGTGCCTGGTAGTGAGCCGTTGTTCGCGCCGTGGACGACGAGTACGGACGGGCCCACCTGGTCCCTGATGGCCGAGGCCGCGTCCGCGGACGTCGTCCCGGCGTCCAGGAAGTACACCGGCCAGTCGCGGCCGCCCACGCCGTCCAGCCGAGCCATCGCCCTGGCCAGGGTGGCAGCAGCGAGGGGCGATCCCCGCTGCCATCGCTCGGATCTCGCGCAGGTGCTCCGGCTCGATCGGGCGCTGCATCGGCGAGCGCACGTCGAGCAGGACGCCGGTGTCCTGCGGCAGGCGGGCAGCCAGCTCGGGCAACGGAACCTGCTGCATGGAGAGCTCTTCATCCTCGACGTCCATCGACGCGACGAGCCGGGGTACCGACGTGAACGCGTGCACGTAGCGCCGCTGACCGTCGGTGGAGTAGCCGAGCGTGCCGTTCGGGCCCAGCAGGCGGATGTGCACCGGTTCCACCGCAAGGGCGCGGAGCAAAGGAGCGAGGTCGCGGGTCCGGTCGCTGAGTTGTCGGGCCAGGTCCAGAACGCTGATGACGGTGTCGCTGTGGCCGTACTCGCGCAGCTGGCGGTTGGCCTCGCGGCTCTTCTTCCTCATAGCCGTCCTCGGTGTCGGATGCGGTAGTCGGTGGAGGCGATGATCCACTCGGCGGGGTCGAACGGTGGTAGGCCCTCGCCCCGTACCACCCGCGCCGCCTCTCGGATGGCAGCCACGAGCACGTCGGCCCCTTCGCGTTCTTCGCTCGCCCTGAACAACGCGTAGGTCCCGAGCGGATCGCGCGAGTCAACTCGTCCGGGCCACCACCGCGCGAGGGTGAGCAGGAAGTCGATGGGGAGGCGAACTCCGAGGTTCTCCACGCGACTCTGCTCGGAGCGGAGCCGCTCCTCGACGAGCGCGTGAGTGCGCAGATCGACGCCTGACGGGACCTCCCACCGCTGATCATGCAAGTCTCGCCGCGTCACGTACGCGGCGATCTCCTCCGCGGTCGGCCGTACCCAACGCCCATCTGGTGACGGGGGTAGCTCGGCCGCGACGAACTCCTCCACTAGCGACGCCTCGACTGCGTCACCGAGCAGGGTCAGCGCTCGGTGCACGACCGGGGAGGGCGGCAACGACGTGACGGCCTGAGACCCGTGGTCGTTCGTCGTCATCCAGTAGTCGACCAGTGAATCGACGACGCACTGGCTGGCATGCACCCGGAGAGCCGACCTCAAGCGCGCCTCCGCGCCGCGCCGCTTGGCGCGCGCAGCCTCGACGGCGGCAGACTCCTCGGGACGCCGAGGCGATGAAGGCGATGGCGCTGAAGCGTCGGAGGACGACCGGACTCCTCGGCGCTTGAGCCAGTTACTCATCCGCGGAAGCACCGACAGCCCCAGAAGCAGTCGCGCCGATCGATGCCCCAGTTGCGAACCCAGATGAGGCGCCCTGTGGGACCGCCTCGACCCAGGGGGCGGGTCCCGTCCACGTGGGTGCTGGCGCGTCGAAGGCAGGACGATTCAGACCAGCGACATACTGCCTGGCCCCGCCCGGTCTTCCCGGTGGGATCGGAGTCCCGTCGGGCCTGGCTGCCGGGACTGCGTCGTCAGCAGGGTTGAACGCTTGCCAGTCCCGCAGGTTCGCATGCTGCGGCCGCCCAATCGAACCGACTTGCATCCTCATTTCCTCGCCGAGGGAGAAGTGGCGCACGGTGATCTCGTCTCGTTGGAGGTAGACAAGTCCACCATCGTCCTGGCGCCTCAGATACCACTCATCGCGAAGAGCCAGGCGGTTCAGGGCGTCGTCCTCCGTCCGTGCCGTGAGCAGCTCACGAGGATCAGTCCAGAAGGTCCCCGTTCCTGGGTCAGTCCTTCCGTGCAGGTTCACGAGGGGTCCGTCCACGGGGACTCGGGAAGCAGACACATCAGGACCGCCGTCACGCCACGTCTCGGCGAAGTCGGCGAAGTCGTTGCCGTCCGTCCTTGCTCTGAAGACCTCCGCCAGGCTCGCCCACCCGTACTCCTCCCCGCGCCGCAGCAACAGCGCCTGCTGATCCGGCGTCAGCGAGCTGATCTTGGCAGCCAGCGCCGCGTCGTCCAGCCGACCCAGGCCGGCCAGGTCCAACGCAGTGACCCCTCGCAGAGCCTGCAGGCCGTGCAGCGGCCGGGAGAAGGTGGAGACCTCGTGGATGCCGTCCAAGGCCCGCAGCGCCTTGGCGCCGGCACCGGCGCCACCGGTCAGGACCGTGGCGACCGCATCGGGGACGAGCCGGCCGAGTGCTCTCGCGGGGTCGTCCTTCCAGGTGTCCCAGTCCAGCATCGCCATGCCGAGGTTCTGACCGAAGCCGACCGGGTCCTCCCGCGCGGCGGTGGCGATGCTCCGCAGGTTCTCCTCGGCAAGCTGCCACTCCGCCTGGATCTCCTCGATCTCGGCCTGCCCGGTCGCCACGCGGATCCCGTTCCAGATCAGATGTGCCTGCGGGTTGAGGTCCCACAGCACGAGCTTGCCCAGATCCCAGACCGCCTCGCCGGCCCCGAGCAGGAACCCGCCCACCGCACCGCCGGCCTTCTCCAGCCATGTGCGCTTCTCCGGTGCGCCGTTGCAGGCTCGGCGCACCGCCGAGGCAGCCTCGAGACCGGAGGCCTCCACCCGGGCGACGGTGTCCGCGTAGGCGTCGAGGGCGGCGCGCCGATCGCCTCTCCCGGGTCAGAGGACGGGTAGATCAGGAGCTGCCGGTACTGGCCCCGAGCGGCCGCCTCAGCGGCCTCCTGCCGGGCACGGGCGACGTCGGCGTCGTAGGCGGCGCGGGCGTCCTGCGTGACCCGCTCGCCTCGGCCGTACTCCTGCTCCGCCCACCGGGCGGTCGCCCTGGCCTCCTCGAGCACCGCGGCGTGTGACTCCAGGGCAGACGCCGCCCCGGTGAAGCCTGCGGCCGCGTCCTCCCATCGCTGCGGCTCGTGGGAGAACACCTCTCGGAAGTCGTCAGCGGCTGCTCCCGACCAGCCGTCTGTGGAGACGCGCGCCAGGGCGCCCCCGGTCTCGGCGAACCGGCGCGCCGCCTCCCGCAGGCGGGTCGCCGACGATCGCAGCGCCGCCGGGTCACCCGGCACGTCGAAGGACGGTGGCACCTCAGGACGCCCCGCCCCGCCCGCGCTGCTCGAGCTGCTCCAGCTGTGCACCCAGTGCGGCGAACCGGGCAGCGACCCGGCGCTCCGTCTCCAGGTACTCCATGGCGGTCTCGCCCAGCCTTCCGCCGATCTCGGCGACGTCCCCCATGAGGTTGTTGACGCCCCGCTCCCAACGGTCGTCGAACTCGTCCAAGGCAGAAGCAAGGTCGTCGCTGCCGGCCGCAACGAACCCTTCGGCTGCGGCGATCAGCGCCTCCAGGTCCACGCGGAACCGCTCAGCGCCACGTTCGCCCCCTTCGTGCCCTTCGCGTCGTCGGCCACCCTAGCCGCCCACACGACCGGCTGTCGGTGCGACGCCCTAGCCTCGCTCCTGCCGAGACCAGCAAGGGGGACGCCGTGCTGCACCTGCACCGCTCCGAGCGCACCGACGCGCTCGTGGAGCAGCTCGCCGTGCTTCTCGCCACGCCCCCGGACGACCCGTTCACCCCCGACGTCGTCGCCGTCCCCACGCGCGGCGTCGAGCGCTGGCTGGCGCAGCGTCTGTCGCACCACCTGGGCGCCGACCCGAGCGGCGAGGCCGGCGTCTGCGCGAACGTCGTGTTCGGCTCGCCCTCCCGCCTGGTCCGCGACGTCCTCACCACGGTGCTCGGGCTGGACGCCGGCGACGACCCCTGGCACGTCGACCGGCTCACCTGGCCGCTGCTCGAGGTCGTCGACGAGTGCGCCGGCGAGCCGTGGTGCCGCGCGCTCGGCCGCTACGTCGGCGCCGGCACCGACGACGCCCTGCGGCACGGCCGGCGGCTCGGCGCC
>JBMOMI010000161.1:0-7163 GCA_049325235.1 Actinomycetota bacterium
CCGGGACGACCGGCGGCGCGGCAGCCGGGACTTCGGCGGGCTGGACCACGGTGGCTTCCTCGTCTGCGGCGGTGAGCCGCTGCTCGCTCATGGACACCGAGCCTCGCCACGACCGCGGCCGGCCGCGAGCAGGGCCGCTCCATTGTCCCCGGTGGGGCTGCCCCCAGGTCCGCCGGAGGGACGGACGGGTCAGCCCTCGTCGCGGCCGGGCGCGGCGATCCGGCCGGCTTCCCCGCCGGAGGCGCGCAGCGCCGCGTCGGCCGGCAGCGGCGGCGGGGTGCCGCCGAACGCCGGGCACAGCGACCGGTGCGCGCACCAGTCGCAGAGCCGGCCGGGAGACGGCCGCCAGTCGCCGGTCTCGGCCGCCCTCCGGATCGCCGCCCACAGGGCGGTGACCTTGCGCTCGGTGGCGACCAGCTCGCCGGCGTCCGGGCTGTAGCGCAGCACCTCCCCGTTGCCCAGGTACACCAGCTGCAGCATCCGTGGCACCACGCCCCGCGTGCGCCACAGGACGAGCGCGTAGAACTTCATCTGGAACAGCGCCTTGGCCTCGAAGGCCTCCGACGGCGCGCGGCTCGTCTTGTAGTCGACGACTCGCACGTCCCCGGACGGTGCGACGTCCAGTCGGTCCACGTACCCCCGGAGCACCAGCCCGTCGTCCAGCTGCGCGGAGACGAACAGCTCGCGCTCGGCGGGCTCGAGCCGCGTGGGGTCCTCGAGGTCGAACCAGCCCTCGACGAGCCGGCACGCCTCCTCCAGCCACGCCGCCAGGGCCTCGGCGTCGCCGTCGAACATCGAGGCGACGTCGGGGTCGGCGGAATGCAGGGCGTCCCACTGCGGCTGGACCAGGGCTCGCGCCGCGTCGACCGTCCGCTCGTGCGCCGGCAGGTCGAACAGCCGCTCGAGGACGGCGTGGACCACGGTGCCGCGCACCGCCGCCGGGCTGGGGGGCTCGGGCAGCCGGTCGACCACGCGGAAGCGGTACAGCAGCGGGCACTGCATGAAGTCCGCGGCGCGGGACGGCGACAGGCTGGCCGGCCGTGTCCCGGTGCTGGTGGTCCCGGCGCGGGTCGCCTCGGTGCTGGTCACCGTCATGCGCGTCAGGCTAGGCGCCGGGACCGACAGCTCCGAGCAGGCGGCGCCGTAGGCTGGCCTCGTGAGCACGGCGACGCCGGGGCGGTCGACGTCCGAGGGCTGGCGGATCGGGACGCTTCTCGGCGTCCCCGTCGTGCTGGCGCGCTCGTGGTTCGTCATCGCCGCGGTGATCACCTTCCTGTTCGCGCCGACCGTGCAGGGCAGCGCGCCGGGGCTCGGTCCGTTCGCCTACGTCGTCGCGTTCGGCTACGCCGTGCTGCTGTTCGGGTCGGTGCTGGTGCACGAGGTGTCGCACGCCCTGGCGGCCCGGGCGTTCGGGATGCCCGCCACGCACATCGTCATCAACCTGTGGGGCGGGCACACCCAGTTCGAGTCCGACGCCACCACGCCCGGACGCTCCTTCGTGATCGCCGTGGTGGGGCCGCTGTCCAACGCCGTGCTGGCCGGGGCCGCCGTCCCGCTGCTGCTCCTCACCGAGCCGGGCAGCCTGGGCTTCCTGCTCCTGTTCGCGTTCGTCGTCACGAACGGGATCGTGGCGGTCTTCAACGTGGTCCCCGGGCTGCCCCTGGACGGCGGGCGGATGCTCGAGGCCGTCATCTGGCGGCTCAGCGGCGACCGGAACACCGGCACGATCGTCGCCGGGTGGGCTGGGCGCGTCGTCGCGCTCGGGGTCGTCGCCTGGGGCGTGCTGCTCCCGCTGCTGCAGGGGCGGCAGCCCGACCTGGTGCGCGTGGTCTGGGCGGGGCTCATCGGCGCGCTGCTCTGGAGCGGAGCCGGGCACGCGGTCCGCACGGCACGCATCCGCCGGCGGGCCCCCGCGGCCACGGTCCGCGCCCTGACCCGGCCCGGCGTCGCCGTCCCGGCCGACACCACGATCGCCGGTGCACTCACCGCCGCCGGCGTCGCCCACCCCGCGGACCTCGGCCGCACCGTCGTCCTGCTGGTCCAGCCGGACGGCGGCCTGGCCGGGGTGCTCGACCCCGGGGCGGCGTCGCAGGTGCCCTTCGACCGGCACCACGTCGTCCCCGCGGCCGCCGCGTCCCGCCGCCTGGACCCGCGCGCGGCGCTCGACGTCCGGCTCGGCGGGGAGGCGCTGCTGCGGCACCTGGGCACCCTCACCGGCGAGGAGTGGCCGGTGCGCGACGAGGAGGGCCGCTGGGTCGGGGTGCTGCGGGGCGCGGACGTCGTCACCGCCCTGGTCGGCACCCGCGCCGGCGCGCCTCCCCGCGCCCGCTCCTAGACTCGCCCGCCATGCCCTCGCCGGAGCTCCCAGAACCCACCGGGGCCGCGTCCCGGCGCGGCCCGCTGCGCGCGGGCGAACGCGTCCAGCTCACCGACCCCAAGGGCCGGCTGCACACGATCACGCTGCTGCCCGGCAAGGAGTTCCACACGCATCGCGGGTCCTTCCGGCACGACGAGCTGATCGGCCGGCCGGAGGGCTGGGTGGTGACCGCCACCAACGGCACCGAGTACCTGGCCCTGCGGCCCTTGCTGTCGGACTACGTGCTGTCGATGCCCCGGGGCGCCGCAGTCGTCTACCCCAAGGACTCCGGTCAGATCGTGCAGATGGCCGACATCTTCCCCGGCGCCCGGGTCGTCGAGGCGGGCGTCGGCTCCGGCGCCCTGTCGATGTCGTTGCTGCGCGCGGTCGGGGACGCCGGGCACCTGCACTCCTTCGAGCGCCGGGCCGAGTTCGCCGACATCGCCCGCGCCAACGTCGAGACCTTCTTCGGCGGGCCGCACCCGGCGTGGCGGCTGACGGTCGGGGACCTCGCCGAGGCCCTGCCGAAAGAGGTCTCCGCCGGCTCTGTCGATCGGGTCGTGCTGGACATGCTCGCTCCGTGGGAGTGCCTGGACGCCGTCGCGGGCGTGCTGGCCCCCGGCGGCGTCCTGGTCACGTACGTCGCCACCGCCACGCAGCTGTCGCGGGTGGCGGAGGAGGTGCGGGCGGACGGCCACTTCACCGAGCCCAGCGCGTGGGAGTCGATGGTGCGCGGGTGGCACCTCGAGGGCCTCGCGGTGCGGCCCAACCACCGGATGGTCGGCCACACCGGCTTCCTGCTCACCACCCGGCGGCTGGCCGAGGGGGTCCGCCCGCCGCAGCGCCGCCGGCGGCCGGCCAAGGCGGCCTACTCCTCCGACGGCGAGCTGCTCGCGGGCCAGTGGACGGCCGAGGACCTGGGGGAGCGGCCCGTCTCGGACAAGAAGGTCCGCCGCGTGCGGCGGTCGGTGACCGGCGAGTCCCCGACGCACGGGGGCGACGGGCGGAGTTAAGGTCGGGTATGGCCGGAGAGCACGACAGCCCCCGCGACGGCCAGTCGGCCGTCCAGCGTCAGGTGGAGGCGCTGCAGGACGAGGTCTCGGCGCTGCGCCGCCGCCTCGCCGAGTCGCCGGCGCGCGTCCGCGAGCTGGAGGAGAGGCTGCGCGCGCTGCAGTCCGAGGCGCAGCAGCTCGCCATCCGCAACGAGCGCCTGACGCGCACCCTCACCGAGGCCCGGGACCAGATCGTCTCGCTCAAGGGCGAGGTGGACCGGCTGGCGCAGCCGCCGAGCGGCTACGCGACGTTCCTGTGCGCCCACGAGGACGGGACCGTCGACATCGTGCAGTCCGGGCGCAAGATGCGGGTGGCGGTCAGCCCGTCGGTCGACGTCTCCCAGCTCGGAGCCGGCCAGGAGGTGATGCTCAACGAGGCGCTCAACGTCGTCCTGGCGGCGCGGTACGAGCGCACCGGAGAGCTCGTCACCCTCAAGGAGCTGCTGGACGACGACCGCGCCCTGGTCGTCGCGCACGCCGACGAGGAGCGGGTGGTGCGCCTGGCGGCCCCGCTGCGGGAGGAGCACCTGCGGGTCGGGGACGCCCTGACCTACGACGCCCGCTCCGGCTACGCGTACGAGAAGGTGCCCAAGGCCGAGGTCGAGGAGCTCGTCCTCGAGGAGGTCCCCGACATCGAGTACGCCGACATCGGCGGGCTGGCCTCGCAGATCGAGCAGATCCGGGACGCCGTCGAGCTGCCGTTCATGTACCCGGACCTGTTCCGGGAGCACGGGCTCAAGGCACCCAAGGGCGTCCTGCTGTACGGGCCGCCCGGGTGCGGGAAGACCCTCATCGCCAAGGCCGTGGCGCACTCGCTGGCCGTGCAGGCGGCCGAGCGGCTCGGGCTGGCCGAGGCCAAGAGCTACTTCCTCAACATCAAGGGCCCGGAGCTGCTGAACAAGTACGTCGGGGAGACCGAGCGGCACATCCGGCTGATCTTCGCGCGGGCGCGGGAGAAGGCGTCCGAGGGCACGCCGGTCGTCGTGTTCTTCGACGAGATGGAGTCGCTGTTCCGCACCCGCGGGTCCGGTGTGTCGTCCGATGTGGAGACGACCATCGTGCCGCAGCTGCTCGCCGAGATCGACGGTGTGGAGCGGCTGGAGAACGTCATCGTCATCGGCGCGTCCAACCGCGAGGACATGATCGACCCCGCGATCCTGCGGCCCGGGCGGCTCGACGTGAAGATCAAGATCCACCGGCCGGACGCCGAGGCCGCGCGCGACATCTTCACGAAGTACCTCACCACGGAACTGCCGCTGCACCCCGACGACGTCCGCGAGCACGGCGGGTCCCCCGAGGCGACGGTGCAGGCGATGATCCAGCGCACCGTCGAGCGGATGTACGCCGAGACCGAGGTCAACCAGTTCCTCGAGGTGACCTACGCCAACGGCGACAAGGAGATCCTCTACTTCAAGGACTTCAACTCCGGCGCGATGATCCAGAACATCGTCGACCGCGCCAAGAAGCAGGCGATCAAGGAGTACCTCGCCACCGGGCAGAAGGGCCTGCGGGTCGAGCACCTGCTCAGCGCGTGCGTCGACGAGTTCAAGGAGAACGAGGACCTGCCGAACACCACCAACCCCGACGACTGGGCGCGGATCTCCGGCAAGAAGGGCGAGCGGATCGTCTACATCCGCACGATCATCCAGGGCAAGGACGGCACCGAGCCGGGCCGCTCGATCGACACCGTCAACGGCACCGGCCAGTACCTGTAGTCCGCGACAGGACGACGACATGACGCTGGACGGCGACGCGGCCGGCCGGCTGGAGGCCGCGGTCGGCCGCATCGGTGAGGCGACGCAGTGGGAGGACGGCGTCGGGGACGGGATCCGCCGCCGTCAGGCCTGGCTGGAGGCGTCGCGCGCGGAGCTGGAGGACGCCCTGCTGCGCTGACGTGGCACCGCCGCGAGCAGCCGCCAGCCGACGAGCCCGGCGGCCAGCACCAGGGCGGCGACGACGACGAACGGCGTCGCCGTGCCCTCGCCCGCGAGCCGGCGCAGCACCATGCCGCCGAGAAGGGTCACCAGCCACAGTGGGACGCCTGTGCGCAGCACGGCGTCCGGGTTGCGCCAGGCGCGGAGCGCGAGCCACCCGGCGGCCAGCGCGGCGAGGAACGGGGCGGCCGTGCCGAGCACCCCGGCGACGTCGACCTCGCCGGCGTGGGTGCGCCGTCCCGCGGCGGCGAAGGCGACGACCACGAGGACGTCGAGACCGAGGGCCGGCAGCGGACGCACCCGGCCACCGTAGGCCAGGCCGCGTAAGGTCACGGCATGACGGTGCGACGCGTGATGGGCATCGAGACCGAGTACGGGGTGAGCTCCCCGGGGCACCCGGAGGCCAACCCGATGCTCCTGTCCAGCCAGGTCGTCCACGCGTACTCCCAGCCGCTGGGGTCCCGGGCCGGCCGGGCCCGCTGGGACTACGAGGACGAGGCACCGCTGCGGGATGCCCGGGGGTGGGAGCTGGCGCGAGGTCAGGCGGACCCGAGCCAGCTCACAGACAGCCCGCGGTTCGTCGGTGAGGCGGCGCAGGCGGGCCTCGGCGACCTCGTCGACGAGGTGGAGGACCCGGCGCTGGCCAACGTCGTCCTCACCAACGGCGCCCGGCTGTACGTCGACCACGCCCACCCGGAGTACTCGAGCCCGGAGGTGACGTCCCCGCGGGACGCCGTGCTGTGGGACAAGGCGGGGGAGCAGGTGATGCTGGCGGCGGTGCGGCGGATCGCCGAGACGCCAGGCCTGCTGCCGGTCAACCTGTACAAGAACAACACCGACAACAAGGGCGCGTCGTACGGCACGCACGAGAACTACCTGATGCGGCGGGAGACGCCGTTCCCGGAGATCGTGCGAGGGCTGATCCCGTTCTTCGTCTCCCGCCAGGTCGTCACCGGCGCGGGCCGGGTGGGGATCGGCCAGGACGCCGGGCAGCAGGGCTTCCAGATCAGCCAGCGGGCCGACTTCTTCGAGGTCGAGGTGGGGCTGGAGACCACGCTGAAGCGGCCGATCATCAACACGAGGGACGAGCCGCACTCGAACCCGGAGCGCTACCGCCGCCTGCACGTGATCGTCGGCGACGCCAACATGAGCGAGGTCTCTACCTTCCTCAAGATGGGCACGACCGCGCTCGTCCTGGACCTCATCGAGGCCCGGGCGCTGCCGGACCTCACCGTCGACCGCCCGGTGACCTCGCTGCACGCGGTGAGCCACGACCCGACGCTGAGCGAGCTGCTGACGCTGCGGGACGGCACGCGGCTGACGGCGGTGCAGCTGCAGTGGCGCTACCTCGAGGCCGCGGCCGCGTTCGTCGAGCGGCGCGGGGACGATGACGAGCAGACGCATGAGGTGCTGCGCCGGTGGGCGAGCGTGCTCACCCGGCTCGAGCGCGACCCGATGGAGTGCGTCGGCGAGCTCGACTGGGTGGCCAAGCTGCGGCTGCTCGAGGGCTTCCGCGACCGCGAGGGGCTGGAGTGGGGTCATCCTCGTCTGCAGCTCATCGACCTGCAGTACACCGACGTGCGCCCGGAGAAGGGCCTCTACCACAAGCTGCTGGCCCGCGGTGCGATGGAGCGGCTGGTGCCGGAGGAGGAGGTCAAGGCGGCGGTCGCCGCCCCGCCGGAGGACACCCGCGCCTTCTTCCGCGGCGAGTGTCTCGCTCGTTTCGGTGAGCACGTCGCCGCCGCCAGCTGGGACTCGGTGATCTTCGACATCCCGGGCCGCGGCGCGTTGCAGCGGGTGCCGACCCTGGAGCCACGCCGT
>JBMOMI010000162.1:0-7152 GCA_049325235.1 Actinomycetota bacterium
CGCCACCACGGGCGGCGCGAGAACCGGTCGGCGAGCGCGGTCCGGGCGTGCCGGGCGCGCTCCAGCGCGGTGCCCTCGGTCACGTCCACGCGTCCATCCTGCGCCGGGCGGGGCTGGCCTGTCAGCGGTTTCAGGCGGCCATCGCGGCGCGCTGCTGCCGGCGGCGCCGCCACGCCTGGTGGAGCGGCAGCACGACGGTGCCCTGCTCGGCGAGGCGCCGCCGGGCGGCGCGACGCGTGCGGACCAGCCCGGCCACGCCGACCGCCCAGACCACGTACTGCACGGCGAACGCGGCGCGGAACGCGTCGAGGTCGTACGTGGCACCCGGGGCGGTGCGCAGGTCGAGCACCACGCCGATCGCCAGGATCGTCAGCAGCGACGCGACGAACCCGCCGACGTTCACCACGCCGGTCGCGCTGCCGAGCCGGGCCGGCGGGTTGAAGGTGCGGGCGAAGTCGAACGCCACCATCGACGCCGGGCCGTTCACCGCGAGCACGACGACGAGCCCGACCAGCACCGGCAGGGGCGCCGGGCCGGGCCAGAGCAGGACGACGGTCCAGGCGGCCACCGTGAGCGCGACGATGCCCAGCACGAGGCTCGAGCGGTGCAGCGGGTGGCGCGTCGTGAGCCGGGCCAGCACCGGGCCGGACGCCATCCCGACGACCACCATGACCGTCAGGAGCGTGGCGGCGGTACCGGCGTCCAGGCCCTGGCCGGCGGTGAGGAACGGGAAGCCCCACAGCAGCGCGAAGACCAGGCCGGCGTACTGCACGGTGAAGTGGGTCCACAGGCCCAGACGGGTGCCAGGCTCGCGGACCGCACCGGCCAGCTCGGCGCGCACCTCGCGCAGCGTGCGCCGGCGGCGGGACGGCTCGACTCCCGGCGGGTGGTCGCGCAGTAGGGCCAGGACCACGAGCGCGGCCAGGACGGCGAGCGCGGCGGTACCGGCGAAGGCCGGGCCCCAGCCCGGGCCGCGCAGCAGCGCGACGAGCGGGACGGCGCTGGCCACCTGGCCGAGCTGGCCGAGGATGCCGGTCAGCTGGGTGAGCAGCGGCACGCGCCGTGCCGGGAACCACGCCGGCAGCAGCCGCAGCACGCTGATGAACACCATCGCGTCGCCGGTGCCGACGAGCACGCGTGCGGCAAGCGCCTGCGGCACGGTCAGGGCGACGGCGAGCGTCAGCTGCCCGGCGGCCATCAGGCCCAGGCCGACGAGCAGCAGCCGGCGCGACCCGAACCGGTCCAGCAGCACCCCGACCGGGACCTGCATCGTCGCGTAGACGAGCAGCTGGACGACGGCGAACGTGCCGACGACGGCGGCTCCGGTGCCGAACCGCTCGGCGGCCTGGTTCCCGGCGACCGCGAGGGAGGTGCGCTCCAGCACCGCGACGAGGTAGGCAAGGACGCCGGTCCCCCAGACCAGCCAGGCCCGGCGGGTCACGAGGCGTCCCGGTCCGACGGCGAGGCCGAGGCCACGTGGGCCTCGGTGCGGGCGGTGAAGGCGTCGACGTCCCCGGCGCGCAGGGCGTCGAGCAGGCCCTCGTGGTCGGCGAGCGCGGCGTCGACGCGGTCCGGCGACGCGGTCATCGTGGCGGCGGACATGCACAGCTGGCGCTCGCGCAGGGAGACGTACAGGCGGGTCAGCACCGAGTTCCCCGCCGCCTCGACCACGGCCTCGTGGAACGCGCGGTCGGCGGCGGCGAAGGCGCGGGTGTCGCCGGCGTCCCTGGCGGCGCGCATGGTGGCCAGGTGCCCGGCGAGGGCCTCGGCGAGCGCCGTCCCGCCGCGCGTGGCGGCGCGCGGGGCGGCCCAGGCCTCCACCAGCGCCCGGGCCTCGTGCACGTCCTCGGCCTCGCGGGAGGTCACCGGCACGACGAGGGCGCCGCGCTTGGGGTACAGCCGGAGCAGGCCCTCGGCCTCGAGGCGGAGCAGGGCCTCGCGGACCGGCGTCCGGCTGACGCCGACGGCGCTGGCGACCTCGCCCTCGGTGAGCAGCTCGCCGCCGGGGTAGGTCTGGTCGAGGATCGCCGACTTCACGTGGCTGTACACGCGCTCGGCGGCGGGAACGGTCGTCGCACTCATGTTGTATCTATGATGCACCCCTCCCGCGCACTCCTGCAACCCGCCGGGGGTAGGGTGGGGCGTGGCCGCCGCGGACCGGGAGGTGCTCGACGTCGCCGGACGCGAGGTGACGATCACGCACCCGGCCAAGGTGGTCTTCCCCGACGCCGGGCTGACCAAGCTCGACCTCGTGCGCTACTACCTCGCCGTCGCCGACGGGGCGCTGCGGGGCGTCGGCGGACGGCCGATGGTGCTCAAGCGCTACGTCAAGGGCATCGACGCCGAGCCGTTCTTCCAGAAGCGGGCGCCGTCGAACCGGCCGGACTGGCTGGACGTCGTCGAGCTCAGCTATGCGTCCGGCAACACGGCCGCCGAGGTCGTCGTCCGGGACGCCGCCGGGCTGGCCTGGGTGGTCAACCTCGGCTGCATCGACCTGAACCCGCACCCGGTGCGAGCCGAGGACCTCGACCGGCCCGACGAGCTGCGGATCGACCTCGACCCGGTGCCGGGCGTGCCGTGGGAGCAGATCGTGGACGTCGCGCTCGTCGCCCGGGAGGTGCTCGCCGACCACGGGCTGGTCGCCTGGGCCAAGACGTCGGGGTCCCGCGGCTTCCACGTCTACACCCGGATCACGCCGTCGTGGCGCTACCCGCAGGTGCGGCTCGCCGCCCAGGCCGTGGCCCGCGAGGTGGCCCGCCGCGCACCGGACATCGCCACCAGCCGCTGGTGGAAGGAGGAGCGCCACGGCGTGTTCGTCGACTTCAACCAGAACGCCAAGGACCGCACGGTCGCCAGCGCCTGGTCGGTGCGCGCCACCCCGGACGCCCGCGTGTCGACGCCGCTGCGCTGGGAGGAGGTCCGCGACGTCCGGCCCGACCAGCTCGCCGTGCCCGTCGCGCTCGAGCGGTACGCCGCCGACGGCGACCCGTGGGAGGGCATGGACGCCGCGGCCGGTTCCCTCAATGGCCTGCTCGAGCTCGCCGAGCGTCTCGGCCCGCCCGAGAAGGCCCCCAAGGGCTCCGGACGCCGCCAGCCGACCAAGCCGCTGATCGAGGTCGCGCGGGCCCGCACCAGGGCCGAGGCGCTGGAAGGTCTCGAGCGGTGGGAGGCCCGCCACGCCGACGTCGCTGCGATGCTGGAGCCGGCCGACGTCCTCGTGGACGGCATGCGCGGCAGCAGCTCGCTCTGGTACCGGGTCCGGATCAACCTCGACCGGGTCCCGGAGGACCGGCGTCCACCGCAGGAGCCACTGGAGGTCGACTACGACCCGTGGGCCGGCCTCGGCGGGTCAGGGGACGACGGGTAGTCCCGCCGTCCGGGCGTCCTCGAAGGCGGCGTCGACGTGGACGACGTCCCGCCCGGCCCGCTGCAGCAGGCTGGCCGCGACCCCGGACCGGTAACCGGACTCGCAGTGCACCCACAGCCGCCCGGTCGGGAGCTCGCGGTGGCGGGCGAGCAGCTCGTGCACCGGCACGTTCACCGCCCCCTCGATGCGGGACTCCTCGAACTCGTCGGTGCGCCGGACGTCGAGCACCACCTCGCCGTCCTGCCCGACCGCGCCGCGGACCTCATGCCAGCCCACGCGCGGGTAGGACGCCGTCGGGGCCTGCGGTGCGACGTCCGCGGGCTCGTCCCCGAGCGCCACGGACGGCGAGTCGATGCCGATCCGGGACAGGTCCCGGATCGCGGCCCGGACGTCGTCCCCCGCGCCGACGAGTGTGATCGGGTCGCCGTAGGGCAGCACCCAGCCGAGGAACGTCGTGAAACTGGACCCGTCGGCGTACTCGAAGCTCACCGAGCCGGCCAGGTGGTCGCTCGCGTAGGCCACCCGGTTGCGCAGGTCGACCACCCACTCGCCGGCGCGCAGGCGGCGGGTCAGCTCCTCGGCGTCCAGCGGCTCGGGGACGGTGAGGTCGGGGCGGGACGGTCCGGCGGCGTTCTGCCGGGCCATGTGCGCGTAGTACGACGGGTACGCGGTGAGGCCGGCGACGAGCTCGCGGACGAAGTGGTCCTCGTCGTCGTCGGTGAGCGCGTGGTTGCTGCGCCGCTGCTCGCCGATGGTCGAGGAGCTGGCGTCGCTGGAGGGCCCGCTCGAGCAGAACGAGCCGAAGCCGTGCGTCGGGTACAGCGCGGCGTCGCCCGACACGGCCTCGGCCAGGCGCCGGACCGAGCGGTACTGGTGGCGGGTGAGCGGCTCGGTGTCGTCGGGGCTCACCAGGTCGGTGCGCCCCACCGAGCCGTACAGCAGGCTGCCGCCGGAGAAGACAGCCTCGTCGCCGGAGTGCCGGACGACGTACGCGACGTGCCCTTGGGTGTGGCCGGGGGTGGCGACGACCCGGACGTCGAGCTCCCCGACCCGGAACGTCTCGCCGTCGGTGACCGGGGTCCGGTCGACGCGGACGTCGTCTCCCGCGCCGACGAGGTACTGCGCACCGTGGTCGCGGGCCAGCGCGGGGCCGCCGGTGAGGTAGTCGTTGTGCAGGTGGGTCTCGGCGACGTGGGTGATCGCGACGCCGGCCTGGCGGGCGGCCGCCTCGACGCGGTCGGTGTCCCGCTGGGGGTCGACGACCAGGGCAACGGCGCCGTCGTGCACCAGGTAGCTGCGGTCCCCGAGCGGTGGCGTCTCGATGGTGACGACCTGCATGCTGCGCCTCCCGAGTTTGCGAATGTTCGGACAACCGGACTTGTTGCTACAGTGAGCCATACCCCCTGGGGTACATGTCCACACCCGATGACCAGCCAAGGAGATCACCGCATGACCGCGACCGCCAGTGGTGCCGGCTCGATCGCGCTCGACGTGCAGACGCTCCGTGAGCGGCTCGACGGCCCCAACCCTCCGCGGATCCTGGACGTGCGCACGCCGGCCGAGTTCGAGTCCGTCCACATCCCCGGCGCCTACAACGTGCCGTTGGACACCCTGCGGGAGCACCGCGAGGAGATCCTGTCGCACGTCGACGAGGAGGTCGTCCTCGTCTGCCGCTCCGGCCAGCGCGCGAGCCAGGCCGAGCAGACGCTGGCCGCCGCAGGGCTGCCGAACGTGCACATCCTGTCGGGGGGCATCCTCGCGTGGGAGGCCAACGGGGGCGCGGTGAACCGCGGTACGCAGAAGTGGGACCTTGAGCGGCAGGTGCGCCTCGTCGCCGGCTCGCTGGTCCTCCTCAGCGTCCTGGGGTCCGTTCTCGTGCCGGAGCTGAAGTGGCTGGCCGCGGCAGTAGGCGGCGGGCTGACCTTCGCTGCCCTGTCCAACACGTGCGCCATGGGCGCGCTGCTGGCGAAGCTGCCCTACAACCGCGGAGCCACGTGCGACGCTCGAACGGTGATCGCGCAGCTGGCGGAGCCTGCGTCGTCGCCGGAGACCCGGGGATGACTGCGCTCGCGGTCGCGCTCGCCGTCCTCATCGGGCTGTCGCTGGGCCTGCTGGGCGGCGGCGGGTCGATCCTCACCGTCCCGCTGCTGGTGTACGTCGCCGGCATGGACGCCAAGGAGGCGATCGCGACGTCGCTGCTCGTCGTCGGGGTGACGAGCGCCGCGGCGACCGTGGGCCACGCGCGCGCCGGGCGGGTGCAGTGGCGCACCGGCGCCGTCTTCGGTCTGGCCGGGATGGCCGGCGCCTACGCCGGCGGGCGGCTCGCCGAGCTGATCCCCGGCACCGTGCTGCTGCTCGCGTTCGCGCTGATGATGGTCGCGACCGGGGCCGCGATGCTGCGCGGACGGCGCGGCGGGGACCCGGGGACGGCGCACACGAGGCTGCCCGTCGGACGCGTCGTCCTGGACGGCCTCGTCGTCGGACTGGTCACCGGCCTGGTCGGCGCCGGCGGCGGGTTCCTCGTCGTCCCGGCCCTGGCACTGCTCGGTGGGCTGCCGATGCCGGTGGCGGTCGGCACGTCACTGCTCGTCATCGCGATGAAGTCGATGGCCGGGCTGGCCGGCTACCTGTCCAGCGTCCAGATCGACTGGGGGCTGGCGGCTGCGGTGACGGCCGCCGCGGTCGTCGGCAGCCTGGTGGGCGGACGGCTGGCCGGAGTGGTCAAGCCCGAGCATCTGCGCCAGGGCTTCGGCTGGTTCGTGCTCGTGATGGCGGCGGTCATCGTGGGGCAGGAGGCCGGCTGGGTGCTCGGCGGTGTCGGCCTGGTGCTCGTCGCCGCGGCGGCGGTGGTCGTCGGTGTCCGTGGACGACGGGACGCCGGCGCCGAGCGCGAGGTGGTCACCTCGTCGTCCTGACGTGCGTCGGGGCGGCGACCCGGCAGGACGTCGCCCCACGCAGTCGGGCTCGCAGGGCCCATGACAACGAGACTGAGTGGGCGTCACGCGAACCACACGCCGGACTGGCCGCGGCGGCACCCGGGCGTACGGCCGTGAGGCCCAGGTCCGCCTCGTCACCGGTCGGGAACACCGCCGACCACGCCGTCGGCGTGCACGACGGGATCGGTCCCGAAAGGGGTGCGGAGCGTGCCGGCTCCAGGGCCCCCGGTGAGGGGCTCGGAGTCGACCGGGTCGAGCGGTGGAGTGCCCGCACTGGCGGCCAGCACCGTGTCCCGATGTCGTCCCCCGTTTGTTGTCCGGACAACACCGGACGCGACGCGGTGCCGCGCGCTGGAGAGGCGAGGGACGCCGCGGTCCGCGGTGTGCACGCTGATGCCGGACGGACGCACGACGCTGACATTCGATCACGACAACGAGCCCGAGTGGGCTTCGCCGATCGTTGCAGGTCACTACGTGGAAGATGTCGAGCAGTTCCCGCGCGACGCGAACCACACGCCGGACTGGCTGCGACGACGCCCGGGCGGTGACCGCGGCGGAGGGCGAGGGCCTCGATTCCTCCGGGACGGGGTGGGTACCGCCCTAGCGAGGGAACCGCGTGTGATCGGGCGGCCCCGGCCGCCGGGGGGTCACCCGGTGTCGGGTGGTCGTGCCCGCGGACGGAGGTCGATGCCGAGGTCGAGGGCGAGCTGGCGGCCGGTGCGGCGGGCGTGGTCCTGGTCCAGCCAGTAGGTGTTGCGGACCGGGGTCTGGTCGGGGTCGACCCACGGCGGTGGGATGACGTGGGGGACGCCGTCGATCATCACGATCCGGTAGTGGCCGTGCTCGACC
>JBMOMI010000163.1:0-7143 GCA_049325235.1 Actinomycetota bacterium
CGACGGCCTGGCCGACGTGGTGGTGTCCGCGGCGACCGGGCCGCTGGCGCGGGTGGGCTACGCGCTGGCCCTCCGCGAGGGAGCGCACGTGCAGCGGGACGACGTTCTGGTACGTCGCGGCCGGGAGGTCACCGTGGAGGCCGTGGACGCCGACAGCGCGTTCCGCACCAACGCCGACGGCGAGGTGCGCGGGCCGTTCACCCGCTGCACGTGGGTCGTCGAGCCGGCGGCGTGGAGCGTCGTCGCCCCCCTCACCGCAGGGGTGGGGTGAAGGTGGGGTCGCAGTCGGTGAGGAACGCCTCGACGCGCCGGGCTTCGTCGTCCTCGCCGATCCGCCGGGCCGCCTCGCCGAGGGCCGCCAGCGCCCGCAGGAAGCCACGGTTCGGGGCGTGCGACGCGGGCACCGGACCGTGCCCCCGCCAGCCGGCGCGGCGCAGCGCGTCCAGCCCCCGGTGGTAGCCGGTGCGGGCGTAGGCGTACGCCTCGACGTCCCGGCCCTCGTCGAGGGCCGCCTCGGCCAGCACCGCCCACGCCAGGGACGACGCGGGATGTGTGGCGGCGAGCTCGCCCGGCGGGACGCCGGACTCCAGCCCGGCCGCCACCGCGGCGTCCGGGGAGTCGTCCGGGAGCAGGGTCGGCGGCGGGCCGCCGAGCAGGTTCTGGGGACGGTCGGAGGTGGACATGCGGTCCATCCTGCCCCCGGCTACGGTGGCCCGGGCCGAGGAGGGGCCCTCAACGATGATCCAGCTCGAGTCGTCCCCCACGACAACCCTGGTCACCGTGGTCGGTGACCTCGACCTCGCCGAGCGCGGGCAGTTCCCGGAGGTGGCAGCCCGCGTGAGCGGGCTGCGCCGTCAGCTGCTCGTCGTCGACATGTGCCACACGACGTTCATGGACTCCACGGGCGCGGCGTTCCTCATCTCCCTCGCCGACGTGCTCGGCAAGCGGGGCGGCGTGGTCGTGCTGCGAGGGGCACACGAGCGGGAGCTGTTCGTCCTGGAGGTGTGCGGCGCGCTGGAGATGTTCCGCATCGACGCCGAGCACCGCTGCGGAGACGGGGGCGCCGCCGGTCCGTGGGCCGTCGAGGACGGCTCCCGTCACGCGCGCGAGCGCTGACCCCGCTCGGGCACCCGCGCCCACACCGTCTTGCCGCCGCCCGCTCGGTGCCACCCCCACTCGGCGAGCCGCTCGACCACGTGCATGCCGTACCCGCCGATGCCCTGCCGCTCGCCCTCGACGGCGGCCGGCGGTGACGGGTTCGCGTCGTCCACCTCGATGAGCAGCCCGCGGGCGCTGTGCCGCAGCCGCAGACCCACCGGGCCCCAGCCGTGCAGGACGGCGTTCGCGACCAGCTCCGAGACGACCAGCTCGGCCTCCGGCCCGCAGTCCAGCCGCCAGGCGGCGCAGGCCCGCAGCGTCAGGCGCCGGGCCCGCCCGATGGACGACGGGTCCCCCGGCAGCTGCCAGCGCCGCTGGCGGGGCGCGCCGCTCGGCTCGATCGCCGGCTCGGCGTGCTCGGGCACCCGCAGCACGACGACCGCCATGTCGTCCTCGGGCTCCTCGCCCAGGGCGCTGAGCAGCTGCTCGCCGATGCCCGCGGCGTCCGACGCCACCAGCCGGGCGCACACCTCGCGCAGCATCTGCAGCCCGTCCATCAGCGGCCGGGAGCGCCGTTCGATCAGCCCGTCGGTGTACAGCAGCAGGACGTCGCCGGACGCCAGCGTGCGCGCCCCCGTCGTCCGGGGGCGGTCCCCGACGCCGACGAGCGTGCCACCGGCCTCCGACAGCACGTGCACCTCACCGCCGCTGACCAGCAGCGGCGGCAGGTGCCCGGCGCGGGACCACTCGAGCTCCCACTCCTCGCCCTCCCGGGTGAGCGTGGCGAGGACCAGGCTCGCCGAGCGCGGGATCCGCATGCCGCTGACCAGCTGGTCCACCCGCATGAGCACCTGCCCGGGCTCGCGCTGCTCGAACGCGTACGCCCGGACGACGGAGCGCAGCTGCCCCATCGCGGCCGCGGCCTCGACGTCGTGCCCGACGACGTCCCCCACGACGAGGCCGACCGACTCCGGCCCCATCTGCAGGACGTCGTACCAGTCGCCACCGACCTGGGCGTGGTCGATGTTCGGCGCGTAGTACGACCACACGTCCAGACCCGGGACGCCGGCCTGCTCCGGCAGCATGCTGCGCTGCAGCGTCTCGGCGAGCTGGTGCTCGCGCGCGTACAGCCGGGCGTTCTCCAGCGCGAGGCCGACCCGGCGGGCGATCTCGCGGAGCAGGGCGAGGTCCTCGTCGTCCAGGCCGTCGGGCGGAGGACCGACTACCAGCAGGCCGAGGACGTCCCGGCGACCCGGCACCGGGAGGGACAGGGCCTGCGCGGACGCCGGCACCCCCAGCTGACCGGCGAGCCAGCGGCTGAGCGTGCCCTCGGCGTACGTGGACGCCGCCTGCAGCCGCGCCGGGCCGGAGGACCGGCCGGTGACCTGGTCGGCCACCGGGTCCTCCACGGTGTCCGGTCGCTCGGCGTCCCAGCCCCGGGCCGTCGGGAACGTGTCGCGTCCCGGCCCGCGGCCGCCGCCGGCTGCCGCGGCCACGCGCAGGTGCCCGTTGGAGACGGCGATCGCGCACCACGGCACCAGCGTCGGGGTGAGGACGTCGGCCACCTTCTGCAGCGCGATCGGCGAGTCGAGCTCGGTCGCGGCCTCGGCGACGTCCGCGAGCAGCGCGAGCCGCCCGCGGGCCCGGCGCTCCGCCTCGAGGGCGGCCAGGCGGTCGGCCTGGGCCTCGACCCGCGGGGTGACGTCCGCCTGGACGCCGACGAAGTTCACGAGCCGGCCCTCGCCGTCGAAGACCGGGGAGATCGACACCTCGTTCCAGAACGCGGTGCCGTCGGCGCGGTAGTTGAGGAGCGTCTCGACGACCGGCTCCGCGCGCTCGATCGCGTCGCGGATGCGCTTGACCGCCGCCGGGTCGGTGTCGGGCCCCTGCAGGAACCGGCAGTTGCGGCCGACGACGTCCTGCAAGCGGTAGCCGGTGGTCGCGGTGAACGCCGGGTTCGCCCAGACCAGCGGGTTGTCCTCCTGCGCCGGGTCGCTGATGGTGAACGACAGGCCGGTGGCGACGACGGCCCGGTCGCGCACCGCGGCGGTGGCCGGCTGGCCGGCGATCTTCATGAAGACGACGAGCGCCGTGCCGACGAGGCCGGTGCCCTCGACCTGCTCCTCCAGGGGGAACCCGGTGACCCACAGCGGGCCCGACTCCGACTCCTCCGAGGCGACCGGACCCTCCGGGTCCTCCCCGGACCAGGCCGCCCGGGGGTCGCGGCGGACCAGCTCGCCCGCCACCGGCTCCCCGCGAGCCACCCGCGACAGCGGCCCGGACGAGTCGGACAGGTCCCGGCCGGTCGGGTCGAGCAGGCCGGCGCGGCGGCTCCACTCGTCCACGCCCATCGGCAGCGGCTGTTCACCGGCCATCTTCGTGGCCTGCCGGTTGGCATGAACCACCTGGGATGTGGGTAGGTCGACCAGCAGGACCGCGGCGCCGGCCTCGTGGACGATCCTCGGCAGCGGCGACACGGGCAGACCCTGAGGTACCTGCTTGGCCACGACGGGCTCCGATCGTCTAGCGTGCCGACGTGTCAGCGTCGGCGACGGGCCAGGGCCGACGGGACGAGGGAGGCATGGTGCGGGACGGTAACACCAGCGAGGCGCGGCCGGTCAGCGGCGACACCCCGTCGGCGGCACGCCCGGCCGACCCCGGGTCGGTCCACGTCATCGTCGGACGCCGGAAGACCCGGGTCGTGCTCACCGGGGAGATCGACGCCGAGCTCGGCCCGGACCTGATCGAGGCCGCGGCCGACGCCGAGGACGCCGGCCGTCCCGTCGAGGTCGACGCCCAGCACGTGACGTTCATGGACTCCACGGGCGTGGCGTTCCTGGCGCGTCTGGCGTCCCGCTGCACCGGGCGCCTGGTGCTCATCCGACCCCCTGAGCTGGTGCAGTTCCTCATCGACGTCACGGCGATCCGGGAGGTGCTCGACGTCGTCGACACCGACCCCGGCGTCGACACCTCGCTGCCGGACGAGCAGTCCGACGACACCGACGACGACCCCGACCTCATCGCCTGAGGCCGGGGCCGCCGCCTGAGGGTCAGCGCATCCGGGTGCCGGCGGACCGCAGGTTCTGGCAGGCCTCGACGACGCGCGCGGCCATCCCGGCCTCCGCCGCCTTGCCCCAGGCCCGCGGGTCGTACTGCTTCTTGTTGCCGACCTCGCCGTCGACCTTCAGCACGCCGTCGTAGTTGCGGAACATGTGGTCGACGACCGGACGCGTGAACGCGTACTGGGTGTCGGTGTCGATGTTCATCTTGACGACGCCGTAGTCGACGGCCTGCGCGATCTCCTCGGCCGACGAGCCGGACCCGCCGTGGAACACCAGGTCGAACGGGCGCTCCTTGCCGGCCTTCCCGGCCGCCGCCTCCTGCGCGGCCTCGAGGATCTCCGGGCGGAGCTTGACGTTGCCGGGCTTGTAGACGCCGTGCACGTTGCCGAACGTCAGCGCGGTCAGGTAGCGGCCGTTCTCGCCGGCGCCGAGCGCCTCGACGGTGGCGATGGCGTCCTCGGGGGTGGTGTACAGCTTCTCGTTGATCTCGTTGGCGACGCCGTCCTCCTCGCCGCCGACGACACCCACCTCGATCTCGAGGATCACCCGCGCCTGCGCGCACTCGTCGAGCAGCTCGCGGGCGATCTTGAGGTTCTCGTCGAGCGGGACCGCCGAGCCGTCCCACATGTGGGACTGGAACAGCGGCTCCCGGCCCTCGGCGACCCGCTGCTTGCTGATCTCGAGCAGGGGCCGGACGAAGGAGTCGAGCTTGTCCTTCGGGCAGTGGTCGGTGTGCAGGGCGATCTGGACGTCGTACGCCTTGGCGACGTGGTGGGCGTACTCGGCGAGCGCCTGGGCGCCGAGCACCATGTCCTTGATCGTGGGGCCGGACAGGTACTCCGCGCCGCCGGTCGAGACCTGGACGATGCCGTCGCTCTCGGCCTCGGCGAAGCCGCGGATGGCGGCGTTGAGCGTCTGGGAGCTCGTCACGTTGATCGCCGGGTACGCGAACGCACCCGACTTCGCGCGGTCGAGCATCTCGGCGTAGGCCTCGTGGGTGGCAATCGGCATGGCAGCTCCTTGCAGTCGGGCGGGGTCGTTGCAGTAGGGCAGGGTCGTGATGGGCCTTCTCGTCGCCCGCGATCCTTCCACGCCGCGCCAGGCGTGGCGACGGGGCCTTTCGCGGGTCAGGCGGCGGGGGTGAGGGAGTCGGCGACGACGCGGCCGTCGGACAGCTCCACGACGCGGTCGGCGAGGCCGAGGAGGGCGGGGTCGTGGGTGGCGACGACGGCGGTCACGCCGCGCTCCCGGACCAGGTGGCGGATGAGGTCCATCACCTGCCGGCCGGTGCCCGAGTCCAGCTGGCCGGTCGGCTCGTCGGCGATCAGGAGCCGCGGCTGGTTCGCCAGCGCCCGCGCGATCGCCACCCGCTGCTGCTGGCCGCCGGACAGCTCGGCGGGCCGCTGCGCGGCGTGCCCCGCCAGGCCCACGACCTCCAGCAGCTCGGCCACGCGCCGCTCGCGCTCCGCCGGGTCGGTGCGGGTCAGCCGCAGCGGGACGCCGACGTTCTCGGCGGCGGTGAGGACCGGCAGCAGCCCGAACGACTGGAACACGTACCCGACCTCGCGTCGGCGCACCTGGACGAGCTCGTCCTCTCCCATCCCGGCCAGGTCGCGTCCGGCGAGCAGCACGTGCCCGGCGTCCGGGGTGTCGAGGCCGCCCAGCAGGTTGAGCAGCGTCGTCTTGCCCGACCCGGAGCGCCCCCGGACGACGAGCAGCTGCCCGGGCGGGACGTCGAGCGTCACGTGGTCCACAGCGTGCACGTCGCCGCCGGGCGTGGCATAGGTACGGACGACGTCCGCCGCCCGCAGCAGCGGCCCGGTGCTCATCGGCCGCCTCCGTCCCGGTCGTCGCGGCGTACCTGGATGTGGTCCGGCTCCAGGGCGAGCCGGACCCGCTGGCGCAGGTCGAGGGCGGTGACGAAGTCGCGCGGCAGCTGCAGCCGCCCGGCCCGGTCGAGGACCGCGAACTCCTCGGCGACGTGCCGTTCCCGGCCGTCCTCGTCGAGCTCCGTGCGCCGCAGCACCTCCGACGACGTGCGACCGTCGCGGATCGCCACCGTTCGCTCGACGTGCTCGGAGACCAGCGGGTCGTGCGTGACCACCAGCACCGTCACGCCGAGGCGCCGGTTGGCGTCCCGGAAGGCCTCGAACACCTCCGCGGACGTCGCGCTGTCCAGCTCGCCGGTCGGCTCGTCGGCGAGCAGGACCTCCGGGGAGTTGGCGAGCGCCACCGCGATCGCGACCCGCTGCTGCTGTCCGCCGGACATCTCCGCCGGCCGCCGGCCGGCCTGGGCGCCGACGCCGAGCAGGTCGAGCAGCTCGGCGGCCCGGCGAGCGCGTTCGCGGCGCGGCACCCGCGCGATCGCCATCGGCAGGACGACGTTCTCCGTCGCCGTCAGGTAGGGCAGCAGGTTGCGCTCCGTCTGCTGCCACACGAACCCCACGGTGTGCCGCTGATAGGCGACCCGCTCGCGCCGGCCCATCCGCAGGAGGTCGTGCCCGGCCACCCGGGCGGCCCCCGCGGTGGGGACGTCGAGCCCGGACAGGATGCTCAGCAGCGTCGACTTGCCCGACCCGGACGCCCCGACGACCGCGACGAGCTCGCCGGGGTCGACGAGCAGGTCCAGCCCCTGCAGGGCGACCACCTCGACCCGCTGCTCACCGCGTGTCGCAGGAGTGGCGAAGATCCGCACGAGGTTGTCGCACACGATCGCCGCCCCGGCGCCCCATCCCGCGCCGTGCGTCCCGGCTGTCGCCGCCTGCGCCGTCGTCACCACGCCATCCTCCCGCCCGCCCTTCCCGCAATAACCAGGCTTGTTGCCGCGCCGACCGCTCCACAGCGGCAACAACCCTGGTTATTGCGCATCGTCACGACTCCTCGCCGACCCGCAGCACGGCGCCGAGCCGCAGCCGCCGGTTCGCGGCGACGGTCCCGGCGACCGCGGCCGCGACGAACCCGACGAACCCGGCGGCGACCGCGG
>JBMOMI010000164.1:0-7138 GCA_049325235.1 Actinomycetota bacterium
CACCTGGCCCCACGACCGGAGGAGGAGCTCTACCTTCTGGAGAGCGACCCGTGGGAGCTGGACAACCGCGCCGAGGACCCACAGTGCGCGACCCTTCGCCAGGAGATGGCAGCTCGGCTCGTGGAGCACCTCCAGCGAAGCGACGACCCCGTGCTGTCCGGTGCCGTTCCGCCGCCGGAACCCCCACTGAATCCCCGAGCCGCGCCCAACGCGTAAGCCGCAACTGCTGCAGGAAGGTGACGTCCCTGTGCGCGCCATCGTCGTCATGTTCGACAGCCTCAACCGCCGGTACCTGCCGCCGTACCACCCCGACTGCGGGATCGCCGCTCCGAACTTCGAGCGGCTGGCTCGCAGCAGCGTTCGCTTCGAGAACGCCTACGCCGGGAGCATGCCGTGCATGCCGGCTCGCAGAGAGCTGCACACCGGCAGGTACAACTTTCTTCATCGTGGCTGGGGCCCGCTGGAGCCGTTCGACGACTCCGTCCCTGCACTGCTGGGCGACGCGGGCGTCACGACTCACCTGGCGACCGACCACATGCACTACTGGGAGGACGGCGGCGCCACGTACCACACGCGGTACGGCACGTGCTCGCTGATCCGTGGCCAGCAGGGCGACCCGTGGAAGGGCCGCGTCGCGGACCCTCCCGTTCCCGACAGCCTGCGGGTCAACCGAAGCGGCACCTGGCGACAGGACCGCGTCAACCGCCTGTACCTGAACGGGGTGCCGGACCATCCCCAGACCCGCACCTTCGACGCCGGCCTGGAGTTCGTCCGCGACAACGCCAGCGAGCAGGACTGGTTCGTGCAGATCGAGACGTTCGACCCGCACGAGCCGTTCTTCAGCGATCCCTCCTTCCTGGCGATGTACGGCGGAAACGACACATCCGTGCCCGAGTACGACTGGCCCGACTACGCGCAGGTCACCGAGAGTGAGGACGTGCAGGCAAACGTCCGGCGACACTACGCGGCGCTCGTCTCCATGTGCGACGCCTCCCTGGGGCGAGTGCTGGACGCGATGGACGAGCTCGAGCTGTGGGACGACACGCTGCTCGTCGTCTGTACCGATCACGGGTTCCTGCTGGGTGAGCAGGGCTGGTGGGGCAAGAGCGTGCAGCCCTGGTACGACGAGACGATCCACACGCCGTTGTTCGTGTGGGACCCCCGTACCGGCGTGCGCGGTGAGCGTCGTGACGAGCTGGTCCAGACGATCGACCTCGGTCCCACGTTGCTGGAGTTCTTCGGCGTCGACCGGACGCCCGCGATGCAGGGCGTCCCCCTGCGCGAAGTGATCGAAGCCGGCCGACCCGTGCGCGAGTACGCCCTCTTCGGAGCCTTCGGCGGCCATGTCTCCGTCACCGACGGCCGGTACGTGTACATGCGCGCCTGCCGGGAACCGGGAAACCGCCCCCTGTACGAGCACACGCTCATGCCCACCCACATGCGCGGCTTCTTCAGCCACGACGAGCTGGCCAGCGCGAGCCTCCACCAGGGGTTCTCCTTCACCAAGAACGTGCCTGTACTGCGCACCGAGGGCCACGTCTTCAACGACCCCTACGCCTTCGGGACACTGCTCTTCGACCTGGACGATGATCCCCGGCAACAGCATCCGCTCGTCGACGACGAGATCGAACGCCGGATGGCTACGGCGCTGGTGCAGTTGCTCCGCGAGAGCGAGGCGCCGGAAAGTCAGTACGAACGTCTCGGCCTGCCCAAGGTCGGCCCGGTTGCTGACGACCACCTCCTGTGCGCCGACCAGCATGACCAGGTGCAGGCGTCGCGGAGAGGAGCGCCGCCGGTCGACGAGTTCCCGGACTCTCCCTTCGGGGTCCGCACTCGGGTCAAGGACCTGCTCGCCCACCCGCCGTCCGCTGACGTCCTGCGTCGTCACTGCAAACCGGTCGCGGTCGGCCCCTTCGGTCGGGTCTGCGGCGAGATCTCGCTGTACCGGGCGGCCACCAGCCTGATCGGAGTGCTGCCGTGGGACGTCCTGCGCACGATCGCTGCGGAGTTGGCCGAGCTGCCTCCCGCCGAGGCAATCAACCGGGACGCAGACCCGGCGGAGCAGCTGAGCGACCGCACACGCCCGACATGGTCCTGACCCACCGACGCGGCGCTGAGCTGGTTGACGCGAGACCCACCTCGTGACAGCGCTCCTCGTCATCGCTGTGCTCGTCGCCTCCGCCGTCCAGCGACTCACTGGGATCGGGTTCGCCATGCTCGTGGCCCCCTTCGCCGTCCTAGCCCTTGGCCCCGGCCCCGGAGTGGTCCTGGTGAACGCTCTGGGTATCGTCTCGGCCGTCCTCGTGATGGTGCGGGTCCGGCAGGACATTCACTGGCCGGCAGTCGGTGGGCTGCTGCCGTCCGCCGCGGTCGGCGTTCTGCTCGGTGTGGTCATCACTCGAGCCCTTTCCGTGGCGGCAGCCCAGATCGCCGCCGGAGCAGTGATCATGCTCGCTGTCGGCACGTCCGTCCTCGTCGTCCGCACGACGTCGGTCGCCCGGACTACCACGGTCACGGCGGTGGCGGGGACCGCGTCGGGTCTGATGGGTGCGCTCGCAGGCGTGGGAGGGTCCGCCATGGCCGTGCTCGCCATCCTCACACGCTGGGAGGCGAAGGACTTCGCCGCGACGATGCAGCCGTACTTCGCTCTCCTGGGCGTCATCACCATCACCGGGCGACTCCTCGCCGATCCCCGCACCTGGCCAGGACTCAGCCTCCCGGTGTGGGCCTGTCTGGCGACAGCCATGGTGGTGGGCCTCGTCCTCGGTGAACGGGTCGTACCGTCCCCAGCGCTCGCCCGCAACGTGGTGGTGCTGCTCGCCGGTGCCGGCGGTCTGCTGGCAGTGGTCGACGGCGCGCGAACCCTCATTGGGTAGCCGGTCGTCGGGCAGCCGTGTCGTTGCAGCGTGCCCGAAGGTCGCCGCCGGACGGGCCTCAGGACGCCGGAGTGTGCGCCGTCCGTGACCTTCTTCCGCGAGCCCGGCGTCCCGGTCGTCGTCCATCCCCGCAGCGGTCCAGTGCCTGGCGGACTCACCGGGCCGGAGCCACTCGTCGGGGTGCTGTGCCGGCACCCGACGCTCACCGCCGAGCCGACCGTGGGCGCCTCCAACGTGGGCCGGGACGAGGTTGGGACGCAGGTCACGCCCGGTCGTAACGCAGCTGAGCCGCATGCACTTCGTGGAGGTGCTTGCTGTTCCAGTCGGTGAGCTGGCGGAAGATGGGCACCAGCGTGTCGGCCAGCTCGGTCGCCTCGTACTCCACCCTCGGCGGCACCTCCGCATGGTACGTGCGCGTCACCAGCCCATCGCGTTCCAGACGGCGCAGCCGCTCGGTGAGGACCTTGGGTGTCACGCCGGGCAGCAGAGCGCGCAACTCACTGAAGCGCAGCCGGCCGTGCTCGCCCAGCACCCACAGGACGTGCGCCGTCCACTTGCCGAACACGATCTCCGCCATCGGCGCGAACGGGCACGGGTCTTCCACCATGGCCGCCATGGGTATCTCCTTGGTAACCAGTATCCCGAGCATACTAACGTGGCCCACATGGAGCTCGGCATCTACTCCTTCGGCGACATCCTCGACCCGGACGACCCTCATGCACCACAGAGGCGACTCGACGCGCTCGTCCGCCACGCGCGACTCGCTGACGCAGCCGGACTGGACGTCTTTGCGGTCGGAGAGCACCACCGGCCCGACTACGTCGTCTCCGCCCCGGAAGTGGTGCTCGCGGCGGTTGCGGCCACGACGACCCGGATCCGACTGACGACGTCCGTCGTCGTGGTGTCGACGGCCGACCCGGTTCGCCTCATGGAGCAGTTCGGCACCCTCGACAACCTCTCGCACGGCCGCGCCGAGATCACCGTCGGTAGGGGCGCGTTCCCCGAGTCCTACCCGCTGTTCGGGTACGACATGCGGGACTACGAATCTCTCTTCGACGAGAAGGTGCGCCTGCTCATCCAGCTCCGGGACGACCCCACCCGGCCGTGGCACGGCCAGCACCGGGCGCCCCTGCGCGACGTGCACATCGGGCCCCGCCCAGTGCAGGAGCGACTGCCGATCTGGATCGGCGTGGGCGGGACTCCGCAGAGCGCCGTCCGCGCCGGCCTCCTCGGTCAGCCCATGTTCCTGTCCTTGTTCGCCGGCCCGCACAGTGGCATTCGCCTGGTCGAGCTGTACCGCCGGGCGGGTGAGCAGGCCGGCCATGACCCGGCGACGCTGCGACTGGCGACCGGCGGCCACGTCTTCGTCGGCCGCACCTCCCAGGGAGCACGCGACGAGTTCTTCCCGCACTACTCCCAGTACCTGTCCGTGCATCCCAGCTTCCGCGGTGGGATGCCCCGGACCGTCTACGACCAGTGGATCACCTCCGGTTTGCTGGTCGGCAGCCCGCAGCAGGTCATCGAGGGCATCTTGTCCCACCGTGAGGTGCTCGGCGCCGACCGGTTCGTCGGACAGTTCGATCCCGGAATGACCGAGGCTCTGACTGAGCAGAGTCTCGAGCTGTACCTCACCGAGGTCCTTCCGGTGATCCGGCGGGAGACTGCCGCCGACGTCGCTGCCGACGAGGAGGTGCCCGCTTCATGAGGATCGGGATCATCGGGGCCGGCAAGCTCGGCACAGCCGTCGCCCGCCGAGCCGTCGCCGCCGGGCATGAAGTGCTGATCGCGGGGCGGCCAGGAGCCGTCGGGACAGATCTCGTCATCGAGGTCATGGTTCCCGGTGCCACTGCCGCCCCTGTCACCGAGTGGGACGCCGTCGACCTGGCGATCCTCGCCGTTCCGTTCTCGACTGCCCTCACCCTCGACCTGCCCCTGCGGCCAGGCACCATCGTCATCGACCCGACCAACCACTGGGAGCCCGTCGACGGGCCGCGGCCGGACCTGGACGGGCTCAGCACCAGTGAGGCCATCGCCGCGAACCACCCCGCGCTCGTCTGGGTGAAGACCCTCAACCAGATCGGCTACCACGACCTCGACGAGAGCCCAGAGCGGCCTCAGGACATGGACGTCGCCACGGACTCCGCCGACGCGGCCCGCACCGTCGCGAGCTTCCTGAGGACGATCGGCCTGGCCCCGACGGTCATCGGCTCTCTCGCGGACGGGTCCCTCCTCGAACCTGGCGGCGAGCGGTTCGGGTACCAGAGCGAGTCAAAGGCCTCCTGACCCCGTCGCGACCTGGTGTGCTGGCGTCAGTCGGTCTCGTCATGGACCCTTCACGATTGTTGAGCCGTCAACTATCATGAGCATCCAGGTTGGGGGACCACCGAGCCGGAGGACCGCCATGTCCAGTGAGAACGCGTCTAGTGGTAACGCGTCCAGCCGTACCGCACTCGCCGACGCCCGCATCCCCGCCTCGCACCCGTTCGCCCAGCACCTGCGGCGGGTCGCCGAGCTCGACGCGCAGCGGCCGCACCGCCGGTGGACGCCCGAGGACGGGCCGCTGCCCAGCCTGTTCCTCTCCCACGGCGGCGGGCCGATGCCGTTCGCCGACCCGGCGTGGTTGGACCCGCTGCTGGCCTGGGCGCGCTCGCTGCCCCGGCCCCGCGCCGTCCTCATCGTGTCGGCGCACTGGGAGTCAGCTCCCCTGGCGCTCAGCGCGCCCCGGCCGGCGGGGCTCGTCTACGACTTCGGCGGGTTCGACCCGATGTACTACGCGTTCCGGTACGACACCCCGGACGCCGCCGGGCTGAGCCGCCAGGTGCGGGCCCTGCTGCCGGACGGTCACGACGTCCACGAGCACACCAGCCGCGGTCTCGACCACGGCTCCTGGGTGCCGTTGAAGATCATGTACCCGGAGGCCGACGTCCCGGTCCTGCAGCTCAGCCTGCCCACCGACGACCCGGAGGAGCTGCTGGCGCTCGGTCGGCGACTGCGCCCGCTGCGCGAGCAGGGCGTCCTCGTCGTCGGGTCTGGCCACATGACCCACGGGCTGCCGTTCCTGACCAGGGAGGTGTTCACCGGGAAGGTCGTCCCGGGCTGGTCCGCCGACTTCGACGCGTGGGCGGCCGACGCCCTGGCCCGCGGCGCCGTGGACGAGCTGGCCCGCTACCGGACCGCGGCGCCGGGGATGCCCTACGCCCATCCGACGGTCGAGCACTTCATCCCGCTGTTCGTGGCGCTGGGCGCGGCCACCGACCCGTCGGCACCGGTGACGACGACCCTCGACGGCTACGGCCTCGGCCTGTCCCGCCGGTCCTTCCAGGCGGCGTGACACAGCGTCTCACTCGCGGTCCTACTCGGCGCCGAGGACGGTGACGGCCACGAGCAGGACGCCGTAGATCACCAGTCCGGCCGCGAACCAGCCGAAGCTGCCGCGGCGCTCCGAGGGGACCTCCTCCTTGACCACGTTGAGCAGCACCGCGCCCCCGAGGAGGGCGGTGAGCAGGGACACCACGAGCGTGCTCGTCGGCGCCAGCAGCACCGACGCCACCCAGCCGGCGACCAGCGCGCCGGTGAGCAGTAGCCGGCCGCTGTGCCGGAACCGCCGCGGGTAGTCCTCCGACAGGCCCCGGTCGGTGAGCACGAAGTGCAGACCCATCGCGACGGTGAACAGGACGGCGAAGCCGAGCCCGGTGCGGATCCTCAGGGCCATCGTGTAGGTGATGAGCCCGTTGTAGACCATGAACGCCCCGAGGTGCACCCAGTACACCCCGGCGCCCGGTTCGTGCGCCGTCCGGGCGGCCAGCCGCTCCAGCCCGTAGAACACGGTGAACCCGGTCAGCGCGACGCCGAACACCGCAAGCTCCAGCAGCGGGGTCGGTTCGATGACGTCGTGGAGCGCCTCACCGATGGCCTCGTTGCCCGCCGCGATCTCCGGGAGCAGGTGCAGGAAGACGTAGGACACTGCGATCCCGCCGGCGAAGGACGCCATCCGGCGCTCCGGCACCAGCGGCAAGCGCCTCAGGTGCGGGGCTGACAGGTGCAGTGCGGCGAGCACGGCCGTCGCGACGAGGGCGCCGACGAGGGAGGCGGTGACCGACACGCGGACGATCCTCGCCCGCCCCCCGGCACGGCGCGCGGTGACCCACGCCTACCTGCACCCCACGTCGTGCGGGCTTGACGTGGGGCCGAGACCCCGTCACCCCACGTCGTGCGGGCTTGACGTGGGGCCGGCGCCGCCCCGCCGGAGCCGGAGCCGGTCC
>JBMOMI010000165.1:0-7134 GCA_049325235.1 Actinomycetota bacterium
GAGCGCGAGGGAGACGGCGAGGGGCATGGCGAACGCGGGAATGGGGGAGGGGCGAAAGATGCCCCCGGGCCCGCGGTTCGTCAGGCGCGCCGGCGCTCCATCTCGTCGGGAAGGCGCGGGTGGTCGCCCGAGCGCGTGAGGACGCGCACCCCCATGAGCGACTTGTCGGCGCGGTCGATGGTGGCCTGCAGCGATTCGTCGCCCACACGTACCGCCCAGCCCAGCGAAAACGCCACCGGCGCCGAGCGCGCCGCCGAGTGTTGCAGCCGACGGGCGACCTCCGGCGTGCGCGCCGCCGCCTCACCCTGCAGCACGATCAGGAACTCGTCGCCGCCCATGCGTACCACCGGCTCCTCGGCCCGCACCTGGCGCATGAGAAAGCGCGCCATGCGCGCCAGGACGGTGTCCCCCTCCTGGTGACCGTGCGTGTCGTTGTACAGCTTGAAGTGGTCGATGTCGAGGAAGATGCACCCCCACGTGGCGTCGGTCGCCGCGCGCAGCCGGGACTCCAGGTCGAGCAGGAAGCGCCGGTTGTAGCACCCCGTGAGCGCGTCGCGCGTGATCTGCTCGCGCAGCTGCCGCTCCAGCGCCTTGCGCTGCGTGATGTCGACCAGGATGCCGTGATGAAAGCGCTCGCCCGTGGCGGGATCCTGCACCGCGTACGAGGTGTCGAGCACCGTCCGGCGCTGGCCGTCCGGACGCACCATCTCCCACTCGAAGTCGCGTACCGCGCCGTCGCGCTCCAGCAGTGCCAGCCACTCCCGTCGCCGGGCCGGGTCGGCATACAGGTCGTCCGCGTGGAACTGCCCCAGCTCGCTCACCGACCCGACGCCGAAGATCTCCAGGAAGGCGGGATTGGCGTCCAGGATCAGCCCCGACGGATCGGAGATGTAGATCCCCTCCCCCAGGTTCCTGATCAGGAGGCGAAGCGTCTCGACGTCATCGAGACGACGGAAGCGTTCAGGCGCACTCGGCGGTTGTTCCATGCCCCATGATATGCGCAAGGCGGTACGGCGTGCATGAACATCCTCCAATCGGGGCGAACCGCCAAGGGGGAGGTACCGCGGCCCCTGCACGAAGTCGCCGACTGCGCCGGGTGCGCCGGGTGCGCCTGCTTCGACCATCCGAACGAGAACCGCCCGGCGGCACTCGGCGAGGAGCGCCGCGGGGCGGGGTGGGTCGGAGTCGTCCGGCCGCTTACTTCAGCTGCGCCGACTTGACCTCGTCGGGCGTCCACGGGGTGGTGCGGCTCGCCGTCTTGGCGCGCACCGCAGCCACCTGCTCGGCGGTCACCGCCGAGGCGCTGTTCCCCCACGAGGAGCGCTCGTAGGTGAGGATCGCGGCGATCTGCGCGTCGGAGAGCGACGCCCACGGCGCCATCACGTTGTTGTACTTGGCGCCCTTCACCTCGATCTCGCCCTGCATCCCGTGCAGGATGATCGCGATCGGGATCTCCGGGTCGCCCGTCACCCAATCGGAACCGGCAAGCGGCGGATAGAGGTTCGGGAGTCCCTCGCCGTTCTCCTGGTGACAGGTCTGGCAGACGAGGTACTCCGCCTTGCCATCGAGTCCGGTCGCGGCCGCGGTGGCCGGCGCGGCCGTCTCGGCCGCCGGGGTCTCGGCCGTTGTGGCGGAGGTCTCCGCCGCCTTCTCGCCGCCGCCGCCGCACGCGGTCAGCGCAGCACCCATCGCCAGCAGGAGGGCCGGGGTCGTCAGAACGGAACGTCGCATGGAACTCTCGTCTTGTCGGGGTTACGTGGTGGGAGAGCCCAAGATAAGCCAACCGCTGTCGCGCATGTACTGGGGGGTGCAACGCCCCGCGCACCGTGTCCAGTCATGGAGAAAACGCGCGCGGCGTTCCGTCGCGTTCCCCGCAAGGAGCCACATTCTAGCGGAGTCGTGCCGCCGGAGAACGCCGGACGACGCGCGCAGGGCGCCGCGGCGCCCCCGTCCTACGGGACGACCCGAAAGGCACCGCGAACGTACGTGAGGTCCACCGCCCGCCGCTCGAACTCGGCGTGGTCGGCGGTACCCGGGGCGAAGGGATTCGACTGCGGCAGGCCGGCCACGTAGGACACCCCGCCCTGCTGCAGGAGCAATTCCCCCTGCGGGGGGCCCCCCGCCGCCGCGTTCGCCGCGCTCGTCGAGACGGCGAAGGCGAGCGTGCCGGTGCGCGAGGGCTCCGCGGCCTGAGGCAGCCAGCACCCCCTGGTGAGCGAGCGCCCGGCCCCGCCGGTGCTGTCCAACCCCCGCAGCGAGCGGGTCCGGGCGGCCCGGCGGCTGGCCGGGCGCTCGGCGCGTCAACGGGCCGGCGCCTTCCTCGCCGAGGGGCCGCAGGCGGTCCGCGAGGCGGTGGCCGGGCACGCGCCCAGCCGGCCGGGCGCCGTCCGCGAGCTGTTCGTCACGCCGGACGGCGCAGCCCGGCACCCGCAGATCGTCGCCGCCGCGCAGGAGGCCGGCGTCCCGGTCCGCCGCTGCACCGAGGAGGTGCTCGCGGATCTCGCCGACACCCAGGCGCCGCAGGGCCTGGTCGCCGTCTGCGACCTCGTCGGCGTGCCGCTCGCCACCGCGCTCGACCCGGCGCCCCGGCTGGTCGCCGTCCTCGCGCACGTTCGCGACCCGGGCAACGCCGGCACCGTCCTGCGGTCCGCGGACGCCGCCGGTGCCGACGCGGTCGTCATCACCGACTCCAGCGTCGACGTCCACAACCCCAAGGCCGTCCGGGCCACGGCCGGCAGCCTGTTCCACCTCGACGTCGTCAGCGGCGTCCCGCTGGCCGACGCGGTGACCGCCCTGCGGGAGGCCGGCTGCGCCGTCCTGGCCGCCGACGGCGCCGGGGACGTGGACCTCGACGACCTCGCCGACGCCGCCGAGACCGGCGCCGGCCCGCTGACCGGGCCGGTCGCGTGGGTCTTCGGCAACGAGGCGTGGGGGCTGGCCGAGGACGACCGCGCGCTGGCCGACGCCGTCGTCCGGGTGCCCGTCCACGGCCGCGCCGAGAGCCTCAACCTGGCCACCGCGGCCGCCGTCTGCCTGTACGCCACGGCGCGCGCACACCGCCTGCGGCGCCGCTGACGCCGCTACCCTCCCCAGGTGTGGACCACCAGCAGACCGCGACGGCACCCGACGACCTGCCCGACGGGCTCGTCGTCGCCGGCGCCGACCGACGTGTCACGGTCTTCAACACCGCCGCCGAACGGATCACGGGGCTGGCCGCGGCCGACGTCCTCGGCCGGGACGTGCGCGAGGCGATCCCGCTGCAGGACACCAGCGGCCGCCGCTGGTGGGCGTGCACGGACCCGTGGGGCGGCCTGACGATCCGCACCGGCCACCGGGAACGGCTGCTCGTCCTGCCCTGCGGCACCGAGGTGCTCGTCACCGCGCGCTACGTGCGGTCCACGCCGGACCGCGCCCTGCGCAGCGTCGTCATGCAGCTGCGCGACACCGAGGCCCGCCGCCGCGCCGAGCACGACCACGCCGGCCTCATCTCGACCGTCGCCCACGAGCTGCGCTCACCGCTGACCAGCGTGAAGGGGTTCACCTCCACCCTGCTGCGGCGCTGGGACCGCTTCACCGACGAGCAGAAGCAGCTGATGCTGCAGACCGTCGAGGCGGACGCCGACCGGGTCACCCGGCTCATCACCGAGCTGCTCGACATCTCCCGGATCGACGCGGGACGGCTGCAGGTGCGCCGGCAGGTGGTGGACGTCGAGAAGGTGCTGCGGGGCCAGGTCGAGCGGATGGTCACCAGCGGCCACGACGAGGACCGGTTCGCCGTCGTCGTGCACGAGCCGCTGCCCGAGGTGTGGGCCGACCCGGACCGGCTCGAGCAGATCGTCTCCAACCTCGTCGGGAACGCGGTCCGGCACGGCGACGGGACCGTCACGCTCACGCTGGCCCCCGACCCGGACGGCGACGGCGTCGTCGTCACGGTGGACGACGAGGGCGAGGGGATCGCGGACGAGCACCTCGGCCTGGTGTTCACCAAGTTCTGGCGCGGCGCCCGCCGCGGTGGCACCGGCCTCGGGCTGTACGTCGTCCGGGGGCTGGTGGAGGCCCACGACGGGCGGATCTCGGTGTCCCGGGCACCCGGCGGCGGCGCCCGCTTCCGCTTCACGCTGCCGGCCGCGGCGCCGGACGAGGACGCCTGAGCCGGCTCCAGCCGCCCTCTGGGAGACTGCTCGGCATGTCCGGCCCGAACACGCAGTTCGACCCCGTCGAGGTGACGCCGCTGAAGGCGGAGGAGGTCCAGCGGGCGCTCGACGAGGCGCTCGCCGCCGTCGCCGCCGCCTCCTCGCTGGACGAGCTCAAGCGCGCCCGGATCGACCACGACGGCGACCGCAGCCCGCTCGCGCTGGCGAACCGCGAGATCGGGGCGCTGCCGCCGGCCGCCCGCGCCGAGGCCGGCAAGCGGGTCGGTGCCGCGCGCGGGGCGCTGCGGGCGGCGCTGGCCGCGCGGCAGTCGGAGCTGGAGGCCGAGCGCGACGCCCGGGTGCTCGTGGACGAGGCGGTGGACGTCACGCTGCCGGCGGACCGGCGTCCCCGCGGAGCCCGGCACCCGCTGACCACGCTGCAGGAGCGGATCGCCGACCTGTTCACCTCGATGGGGTGGGAGATCGCCGAGGGCCCCGAGGTCGAGGCGGAGTGGTTCAACTTCGACGCGCTGAACTTCGGCGTCGACCACCCCGCCCGGCAGATGCAGGACACGTTCTTCATCGAGCCTCAGTCCGCCGGCCTCGTCCTGCGCACGCACACCTCGCCGGTGCAGGCCCGTGCCCTGCTCGAGCGCGGCGTCCCGCTGTACGTCGCCGTGCCGGGCAAGACGTTCCGCACCGACGAGCTCGACGCCACGCACACCCCGGTGTTCCACCAGGTCGAGGGGCTCGCGGTGGACGAGGGGCTGACGATGGCGCACCTCAAGGGCACCCTCGACCACTTCGCGGCGGCCATGTTCGGCGAGGGCACCACCACGCGGCTGCGGCCCAGCTTCTTCCCGTTCACCGAGCCGAGCGCCGAGATGGACCTGCGCTGCTTCCTCTGCCGCGGCGAGGACGCCACCTGCCGCACGTGCAAGGGCACCGGGTGGATCGAGTGGGGCGGCTGCGGCATGGTCAACCCCAACGTGCTGCGGGCGTGCGGGGTCGACCCGGAGCGCTACTCCGGCTTCGCGTTCGGCATGGGCATCGAGCGCACCCTGATGTTCCGCCACGGCGTCGCGGACATGCGCGACATGGTCGAGGGCGACGTCCGGTTCAGCGCCCAGTTCGGGATGGAGGTCTGATGCGGGTCCCCCTGGAGTGGCTGCGCGAGCACGTCGAGGTGCCGGACGGCGCGACCGGCGAGGACGTCGCCGCCGACCTGGTCCGCGTCGGCCTGGAGGAGGAGGGCCTGCACGGCGGGGACGTCACCGGTCCGCTCGTGGTGGGCCGTGTGCTGGAGTTCGCCGACGAGCCGCAGAAGAACGGCAAGACGATCCGCTGGTGCTCCGTCGACGTCGGCGAGGGCTCACCGCGCGGGATCGTCTGCGGGGCGCACAACTTCGAGGCCGGCGACCTCGTGCCGGTGGCCCTGCCGGGCACCGTCCTGCCCGGCGGCTTCGCGATCACCGCGCGCAAGACCTACGGCCATGTCTCCGACGGGATGATCTGCTCGGCCAAGGAGCTCGGGCTCGGCGACGACCACGCCGGCATCGTCGTGCTGCGCGAGTACGGGCTGGACGCCGCTCCCGGGGACGACGCGATCGGCCTGCTCGGGCTCGACCAGCAGGTCGTCGAGGTCAACGTCACGCCGGACCGGGGCTACTGCCTGTCGGTGCGCGGCATCGCGCGGGAGTACGCCCACGGGCGGCGCCTGGACGTCGCCAAGGCGTTCCGCGACCCGGCCGACCTGCCGGTGCCGGCGCCGAACGGCGACGGGCACCCGGTGGTGCTGGCCGACGACGCGCCGATCCACGGCGTCCCCGGGTGCGACCGCTTCGTCGCCCGGGTCGTGCGCGGCGTGGACAGCACTGCCCCCTCGCCGTACTGGATGCGCCGCCGCCTGCAGCAGGCCGGGATGCGCCCGATCTCGCTGGCGGTCGACATCACCAACTACGTGATGCTGCTGCTCGGGCAGCCCCTGCACGCCTACGACCTGGCGACGCTGGACGGCGCCATCACCGTGCGCCGGGCGCGGCCGGGGGAGCGGCTGCGCACGCTCGACGGCGTCGACCGCGCGCTGGACGTCGAGGACCTGCTCATCACCGACGGGCCCGACGGCGCCCGCGTCATCGGCATGGCCGGCGTGATGGGCGGCGCCGAGACCGAGGTCTCCGGCCGCACCAGCGACGTGCTGGTCGAGGCCGCCCACTTCGACCCGGTCACCGTCGCGCGCACCGCCCGGCGGCACAGGCTGCCGAGCGAGGCGAGCCGCCGCTTCGAGCGCGGCGTCGACGACGACCTGCAGGCGGTGGCCGCCGAGCTCGCGGTCCGGCTGCTCGTCGAGCACGGCGGCGGCACGGCCGACCCCGGCGTCACCGACGCCGACCAGCGGCCGCCCCGGCGGTCGGTGCGGATGCCGCTGCACGAGCCGGATCGCCTCGTCGGCCGGGCGTACGGGGTGGAGCGGGTCACCGAGCTGCTCGAGCAGGTCGGCTGCACGGTCGCGGTCGAGGGCGACGCCATGGACGTGACGCCGCCGTCGTGGCGGCCGGACCTCGTGCAGCCCGCGGACCTGGTCGAGGAGGTGGCCCGGCTCGACGGCTACACCGAGATCGGCTCGGTGCTGCCGGTGGCGCCGCCCGGCCGCGGGCTGACGCCCGGCCAGCGGCTGCGCCGCTCGGTGGGTCGCGCGCTCGCCGAGGCCGGCTTCGTCGAGGTCCTCAGCTACCCGTTCGTCGGGCCCGAGCGGCACGACGAGCTCGGGCTCGAGCCGGACGACCCTCGCCGGCGGGCGCTGCGCCTGGCGAACCCGCTGTCCGACGAGCAGCCCGAGCTGCGGACGTCCCTGCTCGCCACCCTGCTCGACACGCTGCGCCGCAACGTCGGCCGCGGCGCGAGCGACGTCGCCCTGTTCGAGGTCGGGTCCGTGACGCTGCCCGCCGGCGAGGTGGCCGCCCCCCGGCTGGGCGCCCAGCACCGGCCCGACGACGCCGAG
>JBMOMI010000166.1:0-7097 GCA_049325235.1 Actinomycetota bacterium
TACTCACCGACGAACTCAACGCCACACCAGCCCGCCTGCCTGGAGATCGCCGACCCCTGACCTACCAGGTCAGCCCGGCATGAGTTTCAAAGATGATCACTCACGTACTTGCGGAGGTCTGAGCCTTAGCCATCCGCTCGCTCACGTGGTCGAGGACGTTGGCATCCCGACTTGAGGCGGGCTTGGGCGTCCAGTGGATGCCCTGCACGTTCTCTAGAAGGAAGACCTTCGGCTGAAGACGTCGTATGTAGGTCAAGTACACGTCGACAAGCTGGTTGTGCGGGTTGTCGCTGCGCCATGAGTTGCGATTGGCGTTCGAGAACCCCTGGCAAGGCGGACCGCCGATGACAACGTCGACCCCGCCAGCGTCCTGTCCTCGCGACTGAACGCGTTGCAGTGTTCGCCGATCGCGGAGGTCATCGGAGCTGAGCTGAGGCGGCACAAGTGAGGCGGCGCCCGGTCGAAGTCGGCCATAAGCCGCATGATTCACGCTCAGCGTCCGGACGTAGATCGGATCGACTTCGCCGGAGTAGATCAGGCGGAAGGCGGGAGCCGAGTCCTTCGTCTCTGCGAGAAGGAACCCGAGTCCCATGCCGCCGGCGCCGGCGAAGAGCTCAACAACGTTGATCGACTGGTCTCCGGATCGAAGCGACCCGCGTAGCAGCGGAGCATCTGGGTCGGTCGCATCGGCAAACGCGCGGGCGTCATGAAGACGCGACAGCTTGATGTTCGCTCGGAGCGGCGGACGCACGCCGTTCGCGCCGGTTCGGTTCTCCCTGGCACTAGCAGCGACGGACGAGCCTCTTTCGGCTCTTCGCACGAGCGGTCGGATCCATCGCGACCAACCGACGGCCTGCAGTAGCTCGGCCACAGACGCCTCAGTGTCCGATGAGAAGCCGAGAACCGTGCCGCGGTGTACTCCATCGATCGCGCCGGTAAGGGCCGCGAACAACATCCCGGGCGGGCCGTTGCCGACGGAGCCGGTTCCGAGCCGTGTGGCCGCGTAGAGGAGTGCCTGAGCGTCGAGCCCAGGCACGCCGATAGGTACACGTCGCCACCGCGCCTGGTCCAACAGGCCCGACGCTGCCTGCTTCGACTGAACGGGCCCCGTGCGCTCGACGTGAACTCGCGTACTCGGGCGGATCTCCACGACGGCGTCGATGTCCGTCGAGCACAGTCGTTGGAGGAAGGCCGGGACTGCTCCGTAACTCGAGCCGCACACGACGACAGAACCGGAGGCTGCGTGCTGCTCCACGAGCTCAAGGGCGAGATCGGTCCGAAGCAGTCCGCCGTTCTCGCGCGAACGACCAGGCACGTAGGAGCGACTACCGACAACCCGAACTCCGTGCTCGTCGATCGCGTGTGCGCGCACAACCACTTCGACGGACCGCTCGGCCACGCCGGTCGATCCGCGCCGCACGGCCCGGGCTGAGTCGTCCTCGAGCAGGAGTATCTGTCCCCACCGGGAGAGGGCCGCCGCGGAGACTTTCCGAACACCGTCACCGGAGAGCACGGGTTCGAACGCAGCGGCTGCGTTCGACGCATCGACTCGCCTATTGCGGCGCAGCGCGCACAGCTCGCCTCGGCGGGCGCCGGTCGCTGCGGCGAGTCGGAAGTAGGTCGACAGCGACGGGTTCACCTTCGCCGCTGCCTCGATGAGCCGGGCGACGTCGGCGGGGTCGGGGAGCTCGAGGTGCTGCTTCTTCGAGCGAGGGGGCGAGGCGTTCGCCGCCGGGTTCACGGTCAGCCAGCCCCACTTCACGCCCTGGGCGAGCGCGCGCCGCAGCACCGCGTGGGATCGCATCACCGTGTTCGGTGCCAGCGGCTTGCCGCCGGCCGCGCCGGAGCGGCGTAGCTCCGAGTACCACTGGTCGAGGTCGGCTGTACGCAGCCGGCGCAGCGGGACGTCGGCCCACCGGGGGAGGATGCGCCGGTCGAGCAGGCGGCGGTACTCGGCGGCGACGGCTGGCGACAGGTCCGGCGCGGCGTGGGAGTACCAGCGCTCGCACAGCTCGCCGACCGTGCCGGCCCGCACGGCGTGCTGGCCGTCATCGATCTCGCCGAGCAGCCGGCCGAGGGCGACCTCGGCGTCGCGACGCTCGCCGCGCACAGTGCGGGTGACGTAGCGCTTCTTGCCGGTCTCGGCGTCCTTGCCGGCGAAGGCGCGGATCTCCCACGACTGCTTGCCCCGCTGGCGGATCGACCCGGCCACGACCGAGACGGTACCGCGACCGGATGGGCAAGAGTAGCGATTTGGATGGGCAACTCGCCCCCCGAGCCAGCCGCCGAACGGCAGAAATGGGCTCTGACCTGCTACTTTGCAGCGCCCCCGGCAGGATTCGAACCTGCGACGCACGGTTTAGGAAACCGCTGCTCTCTCCCCTGAGCTACGGGGGCCTGCCGCCGACCCTGGCGCGGGTGGTCCTGGCCGACCGCCGCGGCGGCGCGCTACCCAGGCCTCCGGCGGCGCCCTCATCGTAGCGGCCGGCCCGGTGCCGGCATTCCCGTCGCGCCCGCACCTGACGGCCCCTCACCACGACGCTCGGCGAGGCCCTGGAAGGCTGGTCGGCGTGCGTGCGGAGCCAGCGGCCTACGCCTTCGACGACGACCCGAACCGGGTGGACCTGGAGGTCGTCTGGTCCTTCCTGTCCACCCAGGCCTACTGGGGGAGGTGGCGCACCCGGGCCGACGTGGAGGCGCAGGTGCGGGGGGCGTGGCGGGTGGTGGGCGCCTACGAGGCGGCCACCGGTCACCTCGTCGGCTTCGCCCGGGCGGTATCCGACGGGGTGGCCTTGGCCTACCTCGCCGACGTGTTCGTGCTGCCCGCGCACCAGGGCCGGGGCGTGGGCCACGGCCTGCTCACGCAGATGATCGAGCGGGGGCCGGGGGCGGCGTTCCGCTGGCTGCTGCACACCGCCGATGCCCACCGGCTCTACGCCGAGTTCGGCTTCGTCGCCCCGGGCACGACCGCCATGGAACGGCCGGCGCGGAGGCCGCCGGGCTCACCGGGAGCGCCGGCGGCCTCCGCCGAGGCGTGAGCGGCTAGGTCAGCCGCGACCCTCGTCCCTTCGCCCGGTCGGGGTGAGCAGGTCGGTCATCGGCAGGACACCGCCGGCGGTGTCGCCGGAGAACCGCAGGTGGCCGAGGTTCCAGTTGTCCTCGATCGTGCGCAGCAGGGAGTAGTGGTTGTACGGCGTCTGGCTGACCGCATGCCGAGGACCGTGGCTGGTGACGGCCACGGCCGGGATCAGGCCACCCCCGTACGTGCCACCCGGCCAGGTCGCGCTGACCCGCGGGTCGTGGGCGGCGACGTACGGCGTGTCGCAGCGACCGGCCGCGGACTCCCAGCCGCCCAGGGTCTTGTTGCCCGTGTAGTCGTTCTCGTCGGTGACGATGACGATGGCGCTGCTGCGCGTCCACGCCTTGGAGTGCTGGATCGTCTGCACCGCCGACCAGGTGAAGTCATCGGCCTTGTGCTTCAGGGCGGCGTCGTTCGCGTCGTCCTTGGTGCTGCCGTACGGGCACGGCGTCTCCGGATGTCCCGGGATCGCGGTGTACACGCCACCGTGCATGTCGTTGCACTGGTTGGGCGAGATCCACACGAAGTTCGGGACGTTGCCGCTGGCCATGTCCGCGGCGAACGAGCGGTAGGGCTTCACCTGCGCCGCCCGCTGGGGGTTGTTGGCGATGTCGGCGAAGAGCATGAACGGGTTGTGCTTCTTGGCGTACAGCTTCTCGGTCTTGCCGTTGACGACGGGGCCGTAGCTGGCGGTCTTGTCGGCCGGCAGCGTCTCCATGTACGCCGCCCAGGTCTTGCCCCGGCTCTCCAGCTGATCGACCAGGTTACAGTACGTGCGGTCAGGTTCTGCACGTCCTGGTCCGCGTCGTCCTGGACCCCGAAGTTGTCCCCGCCGATCGCGGCGAGGTAGTTGGGCATGCTCGGGTGGGTGACGCCGTAGTAGTTGGCGGCCATCCCGTACTTCTCGGCGAGCGCCGTGATGTGCGGGGCGTTGGGGTCACCGATCACCGACGACTTGGAGTGGTTCTCCAGCATGATGACGAACACGTGGTCCAACCGGCCGGCGCGCCCATCCTGCCGGTTCCCTCGGCCTCGGCGAGGGCGGTGCCCAGCGCCAGGGGGAGCAGTGCGACGACCCCGGTGAGGGCCGCCGCCGAGCGGGTGGCGAGACGCATGGAGTCCTCCTGCGGTCCGACACTGCCGGCCGGGTGGCCGGCGTGCTCGTGACGTTAGAAGGTCCGGCGCCCCGCGGGTGACGAGCAGGCCAGGGTTCGGTCAAGGTCTGCCCTGGCCGCATCCTGGGGATCGTCAGTGGACCGCGTGGTCACCGGCCGGTGGTAGGGCGTTCGCCACCACGACATCCCGGTACCACCGGCCACTGTCCTTGACGGTCCGCCGCTGCGAGGCAAAGTCGACGTGCACCACCCCGAAGCGCTTCGCGTAGCCCTCCGCCCACTCGAAGTTGTCCAGCAGGGACCAGACGAAGTAGCCGCGGACGTCGGCCCCGTCCTGCAGTGCCCCGTGCAGCGCGCGCAGGTGGGCGTCGAGGAACGCGACCCGGTCCGGGTCGTGCACCGCGCCGTCCGGCCCGACCGTGTCGTCGAAGGCCGCGCCGTTCTCGGTGACCCGCAGCGGCGTGCCGGCGTACTCGCGTGACAGGCGCAGCAGCAGGGTGCGCAACCCGTCCGGGTACTGCTCCCACCCCATCGCCGTCAGCGGCGGGTGCGGCGGCCGCAGCTCGACCCCGGTGAGCCCCGGGTACGGCCCGGGGGTCGGCGTCCCGGGCGCCGCGGCGGCCACCCGCACCGGGAAGTAGTAGTTGACGCCCAGCCAGTCCAGCGGTGCCCCGATCACCGGCAGGTCCCCGGGGCGGACGAAGGACCAGTCGGTCACGTGTGCGGTGTCCCGCTGCACGTCCTCCGGGTAGCGCCCGCGCAGGACCGGGTCGAGGAACAGCCGGTTGTGCAGACCGTCCACCCGGCGTACTGCGTCCTCGGCGGCCGGGCCGTCGCCCAGCACCGGGGCCAGGTTGAGCACCACCGACAGCCGGGCCGACGGGCGGGCCGCCCGCACGGACTGGACCGCGAGCCCGTGGCCCAGCAGCAGGTGGTGAACGGCGGTTAACGCAGCGGCGGGGTCCTGCCGCCCCGGCGCGTGCACCCCCGCGAAGTAGCCCAGGCACGAGGACACCCACGGCTCGTTGAGCGTCGAGAAGTCCTGCACCCGGTCGCCCAGGTGCCCGGCCACCACCGCGGCGTACTCGGCGAAGCGCTCGGCGGTCTCCCGGGCCGGCCAGCCGCCGGCGTCCTCCAGCGGCTGGGGCAGGTCCCAGTGGTAGAGCGTGCACACCGGGCGGATGCCGCGAGCCAGCAGGCCGTCCACCAGCCGGTCGTAGAAGCCCAGCCCGCGCGGCTCCACTCGGCCCGTCCCCTCCGGCAGCACCCGCGGCCAGGCGACGGAGAACCGGTAGGCACCGACCCCCAGCCCGGACAGGAGGTCCAGGTCCTCGGCGTACCGGTGGTAGTGGTCGCAGGCCACGTCGCCGGTGTCCCCGCCCACGGTGCGCCCGGCGGTGTGGCTGAAGGTGTCCCAGATCGACCGGCCCCGCCCGTCCTCGGCCACCGCCCCCTCCACCTGGTAAGCGGCGGTGGCCGCCCCCCAGAGGAAGCCGTCGGGAAAGCGGAGCCCGCCGCTGTCCCGGGTCGACCCGTCGTCGGTCATGGGGCCACTGTGCCATGCCACGTAGGGGCCGGTCCCCGCCCCGTACGCCGGCCCCTCGGCCCTCCGTAGTTGCGGGCAGGTGAATCCGTGGTTTCCTCGAATGGCGGTCTGTGCGCGGGCGACGAGACTCGTCATCGCGCCCCGGAAAGGGGAGGACGACGAAGGAGGGTGTCATCATGAAGGCACGTTCACGCTGGCCGGACGGACTGAACCTCGTGTTGGCCGTCTGGCTGTTCCTGTCCCCATGGCTGTTGTCCACGTCGGGGACGGCGGCGGCCGCGTGGATCTCGTGGCTGCTGGCCGTCGCGGTGGCCGTGATCGCCGTCATCGGCCTGGCCGTTCCTCGGGCGACCGTCGACGAGGGGGCCGGCGTCGTGGTCGGTGCGGCCCTGTTCCTGTCCCCGTGGGTGTTCGGCTTCGCCGACGTCACGCGTGCCGCCACCAACTCGTGGCTGGTCGGGGCGGCAGTCGTGCTGCTGTCCCTGTGGGGTGTCCGGGAGAGCCGCCAGCTGACCGGCTCGTCGCGCCTGGGCGCGCACGCCTAGCGGGCCCGCCCGCCGGGGACCGCGCCACCATGGCCACCATGGGGGCCGGTCCCCGCGGGTTTGCCCGTACCGGGGGGGCGGCGTACGTGCGGCCTAGCCGTCCCCAGCGAGGCGGAACAGGTCCCGCTCCCCCTCCCTCGCGTCGACCCGAACGATGGTCAGCTCGGGTCGGGGCCCACGCCCGCAGCGCGCCCGCAGCTCGTGTCCCACCGACTGCCACGCCTGCTCCAGCGTGCGGTGCCGACTCACCAGCGTCCCTCCGTCGGGGCCGGTTCCGGTCCGGCGCACCTCGTACATGTCTGCCTCCCCGTTTCGGCGGCGATGCCTCGACCCGTTCGTTCACCAGCCTGACCGCCGGTCGGCGGGACGCCAGGGTCGAAGGTCCCGCCGTTCCGGAAGACCTCGATACGTAATGGCCAGGCGATTTTGTCGTGGATTACCGCCAAACTTCCTCCCCGGGCCCGGGAAGCCGGTAACGTGTGGGCACGTGCCCGCCGCCGCCCTCGCCTCGACCCCGCTCGTCCTGACCCTCGGTGCGGTCGCCGGAGCCGCCGGCGTGACCAGCACCTGGCCGCAGATCGGCCGGCTGGTCCGTACCCGGCTCACCACCGGCATCTCGCTGCCCAGCCAGCTGCTCGGCCTGCTGGCGGTCAGCGGCTGGCTGGTCCACGGCGCCCTGGCCCGGGACCCGGCCCAGGTGATGGCCAACGCGGTGGCCATCCTCGGCGCGGCGACCTCCGTCGTGCTGGTCCTGGCCTGCCGCCGCGACGGGCGCGGCGCGCGGCGGGCCGCCCTCGCCGGCTCCGCGTGGG
>JBMOMI010000167.1:0-7077 GCA_049325235.1 Actinomycetota bacterium
GCGGCAGCCTGGTGGCCGCCGGAGCGGTCGTGCTGGAGGGCACCGACGTCCCGCCGCGGTCACTCGTCGCCGGCGTGCCCGCGAAGGTGCGCCGCCAGCTCACCGACGACGAGGTGGCTCGCGTGCGCCGCAACGCGCAAGGCTACGTCGAGCGCCTCGCCCGCTACCGCGCTTGAGCGCGTTCAGCCCCCGGCCTGCACCGGGTAGAGCAGCACCCGTGCGCGGTCCGGCACCGCGGCCTGCCGCGGCAGGACCGCCCCGCCCACGACGGCCAGGCACGTACGCGGGTCCAGGCCCGCCGTCACCAGCAGGTCCTCGACCGACGCGCCGTCCGGCAGCTCGACCGACGCGGCCGGGACCGACCCCGCCAGGGCGCCTTGCGGAGCCAGAGACACCTGGATGCTCACCGCTCCACTGTCCTCGGCGCGACCGGTCGCCCACAAGGCCCGTGCCTCGGACCACGCCGGTGCCACAACGGCGCACCCCCTCCCGAGCCGTGTGCCACCTCGGCACTGCGAGGCGGACCCCGAACGCCCCTACCGTGGGAGCAGCAGGCAGCCAGGTCGCCCAGGAGGACGCGATGCCCGATCCCGCCCCGCTCGAGGGCCTCCTCGTGGCCGACCTGAGCCGTGTGCTGGCTGGCCCCCTGGCGTCGTCGTGGCTTGCTGACCTGGGGGCCACGGTGGTCAAGGTGGAGCGCCCCGGCTCCGGGGACGAGACGCGCAGCTGGGGGCCGCCCTGGACCGAGCGGACGTCGTCCTACTTCGAGTCGGCGAACCGCTCCAAGCGCAGCGTCGCCCTCGACCTCACCGACGACACCGACGCCGCGCTGGCGCGTGAGCTGTGCCGCCGGGCCGACGTCGTCCTGGAGAACTTCCGGACCGGGTCGCTGGACCGCTACGGGCTCGGCTACGCCGACGTCAGTGCCGGCAACCCCGGTGTCGTCTACTGCTCGATCACCGGGTTCGGCGCCGGCGCCGGCGCCGCCCTGCCCGGCTACGACTTCGTCGTCCAGGCGGTCGGAGGGCTGATGAGCATCACCGGCGACCCGGACGGGGAACCACGCAAGGTCGGTGTGGCGCTGGTCGACGTGCTGACGAGCAAGGACGCGGTCATCGGCATCCTCGCCGCGCTGCGCGCCCGGGACCGGGACGGGCGCGGCCAGCACGTCGAGGTGAACCTGCTGTCGAGCCTGCTCGGCGGTCTGGTCAACCAGGCGTCCGGCTACCTGGCGACCGGACGCAGCCCTCGTCGGATGGGCAACCGGCACCCGTCGATCGCGCCGTACGAGACGCTGCGGTGCCGTGACGGCCTGATCGCCGTGGCCTGCGGCAACGACGGCCAGTTCGCGCGGCTCACAAGCGTTCTCGGCATCCCGGAGCTCGCAGCCGACGCTCGCTTCTCGACCAATCCCTCACGCCTGCAGCACCGCGACGAGATGGTCGCCGCCCTCGAGGCCCGGCTCGCCGGTGACGGCACCGCGGCGTGGGAGGAGCGGCTCCTGGCCGCCGGCGTGCCGGCAGGGAGGGTCCGCACCGTCGCCGAAGCCATCGAGCTCGCCGACGCCTTGGGGCTCGATCCGTTGTGCCACAACGGCGAGGCGGACCTGCCACAGGTGCGGCACCCGGTGGGCTACTCCCGCACCACGGTGGTCCCCCCGGCGCCGCCGCCGCTGCTCGGGGAGCATGACGACGACGTGCGCTCCTGGCTCTCCTCACCCGACCCCAACACCCACGCGATGACACGAGAGGTCCTGCGATGAGCACCACCGCAACCCTGCCGCCGTTCGACCCTCGCGACCCGGCAGGCGTCGACGACCTGCTGACCGCCGAGGAGAAGGACGTGCGGGCAGCCGTGCGCCGGCTGTGCGAGACCGCGGTCGAGCCCTACGTCGCCGAGTGGTTCGAGGCCGGCGAGATCCCCGACGTCCGCGGGCTGGCGAAGGAGCTCGGCGGGCTCGGGCTGCTCGGGATGCACCTCGACGGCTACGGCTGCGCCGGGATGAGCGCGGTCGACTACGGCCTGGCCTGCCTGGAGCTCGAGGCCGCCGACTCCGGCGTCCGGTCGCTGGTGTCGGTGCAGGGCTCCCTGGCGATGTACGCGATCTGGCGCTTCGGGTCCGAGGACCACAAGCAGACGTGGCTGCCGCGGATGGCGGCCGGAGACGCGATCGGGTGCTTCGGCCTGACCGAGCCCGACGCCGGCTCCGACCCGTCGTCGATGCGCACCCGAGCCCGCCGCGACGGCGACGACTGGGTGCTCGACGGCCGCAAGATGTGGATCACCAACGGCTCGGTCGCCGACGTCGCCGTGGTGTGGGCGCAGACCGACGACGGCATCCGGGGCTTCGTCGTCCCCACCGACACCGCCGGCTTCTCGGCGCCGCTGATCAAGCACAAGCTGTCGCTGCGGGCCTCGGTCACCAGCGAGCTGGTGCTGGACGGCGTCCGGCTGCCCGCGGACGCCGTCCTGCCGGACGCGCGCGGGCTGCGCGGCCCGCTGTCCTGCCTCAACGAGGCCCGCTACGGGATCGTGTGGGGCGCGATGGGCGCGGCCCGCTCCGCGTTCGAGACCGCGCTGCGCTACTCGACCGAGCGCACGCAGTTCGGCCGGCCGATCGCGGGGTTCCAGCTCACCCAGGCGAAGCTCGCCGACATGGCGCTCGAGCTCGCCAAGGGCACGCTGCTCGCCGTCCACCTCGGCCGCCGCAAGGACGCCGGCACGCTGCGCCCCGAGCAGGTCAGCATGGGCAAGCTCAACAACACCCGCGAGGCCCTGGAGATCTGCCGCACCGCGCGTCAGGTGCTCGGTGCCAACGGGATCTCCCTGGAGTACCCGGTCATCCGGCACATGACGAACCTGGAGTCGGTCGTCACCTACGAGGGCACGCCGGAGATGCACACGCTCGTCCTCGGGCAGGCGCTGACGGGCCAGAACGCGTTCCGCTGACGACGCCCGCCCGCACGGTCGTCGAACTGGCGGCACGTCAGCTTCCCGTGGGCGCTGGCCGCCGCGAGCTGTGCGCTGCGCGGCATGCCCACGCCCGACTGGAGTTCACAGCCACCGCGTCAGCGAACCCAGCCGGGGGGTCACAGCGCCGACAGCGCCTCGCACAGCACGTCGAGCCCGTCGGACAGCAGCTCGTCACTGATGACCACGGGTGGCAGCAGCCGGATGACGTTGCCGTACGTGCCGCAGGTCAGCACCACGACGCCGGCGGCGTGGCAGCGGCGCGCCACCTCGGCGGTCGCGGCGGCGTCCGGCTCGGTGGTGCCGGGCCGGACGAGCTCGAGAGCGACCATCGCGCCGCGCCCGCGCACGTCCCCCACCGCCGGCACGCGCGCCTGGACGTCCCGCAGCCGCGCCAGCACGGTCTCGCCGATCGCGGCGGCGCGGGCGACGAGCCCGTCCTGCTCGATCGTCGCGATCGCGGCGAGGGCCGCGGCGCAGGCGACGGGGTTGCCGCCGTAGGTGCCGCCGAGCCCGCCGACGTGCGGGGCGTCCATGATCTCCGCGCGGCCGGTCACCGCCGACAGCGGCAGCCCGCCGGCGATGCCCTTCGCGGTCGTCACGAGATCCGGCACCACGCCCTCGTGCTCGCACGCGAACATCGCGCCGGTGCGGGCGAACCCGGTCTGCACCTCGTCGGCGATGAAGACGGCGCCCGCGGAGCGCGCCCACCCGGCGAGCGCGGGCAGGAACCCGGGCGCCGGCACGACGAAGCCGCCCTCACCCTGGATCGGCTCGATCAGCACCGCCGCCACGTTGGCGGCGCCCACCTGCTTCTCGATCACGTCGATCGCCCGGGCCGCGGCCTGCTCACCGGTCAGCCCGTCGCGGAACGGGTAGGACAGCGGGGCCCGGTACACCTCCGGCGCGAACGGGCCGAACCCGTCCTTGTACGGCATGTTCTTCGCGGTCAACGCCATCGTCAGGTTCGTGCGGCCGTGGTAGGCGTGGTCGAACACCACGACCGCCTGCCGCCGCGTGTGGCTGCGTGCGATCTTCACTGCGTTCTCGACCGCCTCCGCGCCCGAGGTGAACAGCGCGGACCGCTTCTCGTGGTCGCCCGGCGTCAGCCGCGACAGCGCCTCGCACACCTCCACGTACCCGGCGTACGGCGTCACCATGAAGCACGTGTGGGTGAACGCGGCGGCCTGTGCCTGCACCGCCTCCACCACCCTCGGCGCGGCGTTGCCGACCGAGGTGACGGCGATGCCGGAGCCGAGGTCGACGAGCGAGTTGCCGTCGACGTCGACGAGCACCCCGCCCCCGGCCGCGGCGACGAACACGGGCAGCGTCGTCCCCACCCCGCGGGCCACCGCGGCCTCGCGGCGGCCGAGCAGCTCCCGAGACCTCGGCCCGGGGACCTCGGTGACGAGGTGACGGCGCTGCGCCACTGGCCCACGGACGACGGTGGGCTCGGTTGTCGTGGTCATCGTCAGGCTCCTGGGTGGTGAGGTTGTCGAGGACGGTCAGGAACGGCGGGTGGCCGCCACGAGCTCCTGCTCGGCGCTCGGGCTGGCCGGCACGTGCGGGATCCGCAGCACGAGAACCATGCCCGCCAGCCACCAGAGGCCGAGGATGACCCACTCGTACGGCCAGATGAGGGCCGCCGGCATCCCGGGCAGGAACAGCACGCCGAGGCCCAGGCTGAGGACGGCGGCAAGTGCCCCGACCGTCCGGCCGTGCCGGACCCGGAACGGCCGTTCCATGTGAGGCTCACGGGAGCGCAGGACCAGGAAGGTGACCGACACCATGAAGAACGCGACCACGATGGCGAAGCCGCCCGCGTCCACGAGCCACACGAGCATCTGCCGCCCGAACAGCGGCGCCAGGACCGAGAGCGCGCCGATGAAGAGGATGGCGTTGCTCGGGGTGCGGAAGCGCGGGTGCAGCCGCCCGAACCAGCGGGGCAGCATCCCCGACCCCGCCATCGCGTACATGAGTCGGCTGGCTCCGATGAGGAACCCGTTCCAGCTGGTGACGATCCCCGCCACGCCACCGAGGACGAGGATGTTGCCGAACATCTGGCTGCCCCACAGCGCGGACATCGCCTCGGCGGTCGGCAGCTCGGACGCGGACAGCACCTCGGTGGGCAGCGCCGAACCGACCGTGAGCATCACCAGCACGTACCAGGTCGCGGCGGCGGCGACGGACAGGACGACGAGCACGCCGATCTGCCGGAACGGCAGGTTGATCTCCTCGGCCGACTGCGGGATGACGTCGAAGCCCACGAACAGGAACGGCACCGCCACCAGGACGCCGATGACGCCCATCGCCCCACCGGTGAACCAGGGACGCAGGTTCTCGGTCTCGCCGCCGATGAACGACCCGAAGAGCAGCAGCGCCCCGACGGCGAGCAGGAACAGCACGGCGACGCTCTGGAACACCGCGGCCGGCCGGACGCCGACGTAGTTCAGCGCCGTGATGACGACCGCTCCCACCACCCCGACCGCCGCCCACGAGGCGTACACCTCGTAGCCGGCGACGGTCCACAGCTCGCCGACCAGCATGTCGGGGGCCAGGTACAGCAGGGTCTGCGGGAGGGCGACGGCCTCGAAGGCGACCACGGACACGTACCCCAGGACCAGGCTCCACGACGTGACGAAGGCTGCCCGGGACCCCATGCCGCGCAGCACGTAGTTGTGCTCGCCGCCGACGTGCGGCATCGCCGAGACCAGCTCCGCGTACGTGAGCCCGACCAAGCCCATGATCACGGCGCCGATGAGGAACGCCACGACGGCACCGAACGTGCCGGCGCCCTCGAGGAAGCCTCCGGTGAGCACGATCCAGCCGAAGCCGATCATCGCGCCGAACGCGACGGCGAAGACGTCCCACCGGCCCAGGACCTTGAGCAGGCTGCCGCCGTCCGGGGCGGCGTGGTGCGTGGTCATCGCGGGTCCTCCGAAGGTGTGCGGTCGATGTGTGCGGGCGCTGCCCCGGTCAGCGGACGGCACCGTACGTGTGATTACCACCACCGACGAAGACGCCAAACCGGCACATCTGGCGTGGGGCGTTGTCCAGATCGGGCACCATGTGGGCGTGGAGGCCACATTGGGGCAGGTGCTGGCGCTCCCGCGGCTGGGGCTGCGGAGGGTCGCCGGCGTCGCCGACCCGCACCGCCCGGTGCGGTGGGTCGCGGTCAGCGAGCTGACCGACCCGACCCCCTACCTGGAGGGCGGGGAGCTCCTGCTCACGACCGGGATGAACCTGCCGCACGACGGCTCGGACGAGCTGGCCGCCTACGTGGAGAGGCTCACCGCCCGGGGTGTCGTCGCCCTCGGCTTGGCCGTGGGCCTGACCCACGCCGAGATCCCTGCGGGGCTGGTCCGCGCCGCCGACGAGCACGGTCTGGCGCTGCTGGAGGTTCCGCTCCCCACGCCGTTCATCGCGATCACGCGGGCCGTGGCCGACCTGGTGGCCCAGGCCGAACGCGACTCGGTGCGCCGCAGCCTCGAGATCCATCGCCGGCTGACCAGGTCCGCCGCCAAGCCGGATGCGGTGACCGCCGTGCTGCGTGAGCTCGCGCGGCTGCTGGGCGGCTGGACGGTGGTCGCGGACCCCGCCGGATCACCTCTGCACTCCTCGTCCCCCGCCGCGCAGCGACACGTCTCGCTCGTCGCCGAGGAGGTGCGCCGGCTGCGGATGCGTGGCCTGCGCGGCACCTCCAGCGTGCCGCTGGGCGACGACACCGTCGAGACCTACCCGCTCGGGGTCACCGGACGCCCCCGCCGCTACCTGGCCGTCTGCGTTCCCGGCGGCTCGGACTCGGTGGCGCGGGCCGCGGTGGCCGCGGCGGTCTCCCTGCTCTCCCTCGCCGTCGAGCGCTCCGGCCCCGCCGCGGGCCTCGTCGGACGGCTGCGCCGCGAGGCCGCCCACCTCGTCCTCTCCGGGGAGGTCGGGACGGCGGACCGCTTGCTGGCCGCGGCCGGTGCCGACCCGGTGCCCGAGCAGGTGGCGGTGGTGGTCGCGTCCGCGGCGCACGCGGACGACGTCCTCCGGGAGATCGACGAGGACGACGGCGTGCGGGTGCTCGCGACCGTCGCGGAGGGCAGGGTGGTCGCCGTCACGGCT
>JBMOMI010000168.1:0-7021 GCA_049325235.1 Actinomycetota bacterium
GCGGCCTCGGGGACGACGGCCTGCTCGGCCGCGCACGGACCTCCGCCGGGCAGGTGTTCGCCCTGCTCGTGCTGGCGCTGCGCCGGGCCGCGACGCTGGCCACCGCGATGGAGGCGCGCGGCTTCGGCGCCTCCACCGAGCGGACGTGGGCACGGCCGAGCCGCTTCACCGCCCGCGACGGGCTCGTCGTCCTCGGGGGCGTGGCGCTCACCGCGGCCGCGACGCTGGCCGGCGTGCTGGCCGGCACCTGGCAGCTGCTGCTCACCTGAGCGCGGCGCCGGAGGACTGTCGGGGGCCGGACGTAGCCTGCATGCCATGCATGTGCCGTGGGCAGAGGAGCTGACCGAGGCGAAGATCCGCCGCGCGGTCGGGGTCGGCGCGTTCCTGCGCGGGCAGAGCTACTGGCGGCAAGGGCGGGTTGGTGCGCTCGAGCCCGGGCCCGAGGAGGGCACGGTCGTCGCGTCGGTGCTCGGCAGCGGCGACGCCGGCTACCGCACCACCGCCGGCATCACCGAGGACGGCGAGTACTTCGGCGACTGCACCTGCCCGATGGTCGCCGACTGCAAGCACGTGGCCGCCGTGCTGCTCGCCGTCCGGGACGACGTCCCGGCCCCGCGGGCGGCCGCCACCGCTCCCGTGGCCGACTGGGAGCGCTCCCTCGCCGGCCTCCGGCAGCCGGAGGAGGACGCCGCTGCCGGCTTCGTGCCGCTCGGCCTGCTGGTCGAGGTCGTCCAGTCGCCGGTGCCGGCGCGGTGGCGCGCCGTCCCCGGCGACGGGCCACGGCGACGCGTCCGCCTGCGGCCCGTGGTCCCCGGGAAGACCGGCAACTGGGTGCGCGGCAACGTGTCGTGGCGGTCCCTGGCCTACGGCTACCCGCCGCGCGTCCGGGCGCACGCCGAGGTGCTGACCGAGCTGTACGGCGCCCACCAGGCCCGCAGCCAGTCGATGTACTCCTACGGCGACCAGCCGGTGACGCTGGACGACTTCGGCCCCGCCGTGTGGCCGCTGCTGCAGCAGGTGCTGGACGCCGGGGTCCCGCTCGTGCCGGCGAAGGGATCCGGCCCGGTCGCGCTCGCCGGCGAGTCGGCCGACGTCCGGGTCGACCTGGGCCGCGACCCCACCGGGGACGTCCTGCTGCGGCCGGAGGTCGTCGTCGCCGGCAGCTCCCGGCCGGCGTCGTCCGTGCTGTTGCTCGGCGACCCGGCGCACGGCGTGGCCGTCGAGGACCCGGGCGGCGAGCGGGGGCTGCTGCTCGCCCCCCTGGCCCGGCGGACGACGAGCGGGGTCAGCCGGCTCCTGTCCGGCGGGCCGGTGCGCGTGCCGGCCCGGGACGTCGACCGCTTCCTGCGCGACTTCACCCCGCGCCTGCGGCGGGTGCTGCCGGTGACGTCGTCCGACGGGTCGGTGCAGGTGCCCGAGCCCACGCCGCCGCGCCTCGCGCTCGGCGTCACCCACGAACCTGCGGGCCCGCGCCTGCACCTCGCGTGGTCGTTCGCGTACACGGTCGGGGACGCCGAGCGCCGGGTCCCGCTGGACGGCCCGGACGACGGCCTGCGCGACCTCGCCGCGGAGCGGTCGCTGCTCGAGGCCGTGCCACCGGACGCCGTGCGGTACCTCGCGGTCGAGCGGCTGCGGGGCGTGGACGCCGTCCTGTTCCTCGACCAGGTCGTCCCGGTGCTCCGCGGCGCCGGCGTCGAGGTCTCGGTCTCCGGCGAGGTGCCGGAGTACCGCCTCAGCGAGTCGAGCCCCGCGATCGCGCTGTCAGCGTCCGACCGGCCGGGCGACACCGACTGGTTCGACCTCGGGGTCACGGTCTCCGTCGACCGGGAGGAGGTGCCCTTCCAGCCCCTGTTCTCGGCGCTCGCCCGCGGCGACAGCCACCTGGTGCTGGCGAGCGGCACGTACTTCCCGCTGGACCGGCCCGAGCTCGAGCAGCTCCGCCGCCTCATCGAGGAAGCGAAGGCGCTGCAGGAGAAGGACTCCGACGGGCTGCGCATCAGCCGCTACCAGGCCGGGCTGTGGGAGGAGCTCGTCGAGGTCGGCGTCGTGCAGGCGCAGAGCGAGCGCTGGGCGACCAGCGTCGCAGGCCTCCTGGACGCCGGCGGCCCGGAGCCCGCGCCGGTGCCGGACACCCTGGCCGCCGAGCTGCGGCCCTACCAGCTCGACGGCTACCGCTGGCTCAGCTTCCTGTGGGACCACCAGCTCGGCGGCGTCCTCGCCGACGACATGGGGCTGGGCAAGACCGTGCAGACGCTCGCGGCCGCCTGCCGCGCCTTCGAGCAGGGCCGGCTCACCGAGCCGCTGCTGGTGGTGGCCCCGACCAGCGTCGTGTCGAACTGGGCCCGCGAGGCCGCCCGCTTCGCCCCGAAGCTCGACGTGGCCACGGTGACCGAGACCGACCGGCGCCGAGGAACGCCGCTGGCGGACCACGTGGCCGGCGCCCATCTCGTGGTCACCTCCTACGCGCTGTTCCGCATCGACCACGCCTCCTACGACGCGCTCGCCTGGAGCGGGCTGGTGCTCGACGAGGCCCAGGCGGTCAAGAACCACCAGGCCAAGACGTACCAGTGCGCCCGCCGCCTCAGGGCACCGGTGAAGATCGCGATCACCGGCACGCCGCTGGAGAACAGCCTCATGGACCTGTGGTCGATGCTCTCGATCGTGGCGCCGGGGCTGTTCCCCAGCCCCCAGCGGTTCGAGGAGGTGTACCGCCGGCCCATCGAGCGCGACCGGGACACCGAGCGGCTCGAGGCGCTGCGCCGGCGGATCCGCCCGCTGATGCGCCGGCGCACCAAGGAGCAGGTCGCCGCCGACTTGCCGCCGAAGCAGGAGCAGGTGCTCGAGGTGGTGCTCAACCCGAGGCACCGCACCGTGTACGACCGGCACCTGCAGCGGGAGCGGCAGAAGGTGCTCGGCCTGCTCGGTGACCTCGACAAGAACCGGTTCGCGATCTTCCGGTCGCTCACCGTGCTGCGCCAGCTCAGCCTCGACCCGTCGCTGGTCGACGACGCCTACGCCGGCATCCGGCCGAGCAAGGTCGACGCGTTCCTCGAGCACCTCGACGAGGTGGTCAGCGAGGGGCACCGGGCGCTGGTGTTCAGCCAGTTCACCGGCTTCCTGCGCACGGTGCGGGAGCGCCTCGACGCCGAGGGCGTCGAGTACGTCTACCTCGACGGGCGCACCCGCGACCGCCAGGCCCGGATCGAGACGTTCAAGACCGGGGCGGCGCCGGTGTTCCTCATCAGCCTCAAGGCCGGCGGCGTCGGGCTGAACCTCACGGAGGCCGACTACGTGTTCGTGCTGGACCCGTGGTGGAACCCGGCCGTGGAGGCCCAGGCCGTCGACCGAACCCACCGCATCGGGCAGGACAAGCACGTCATGGTCTACCGCCTGGTGGCCGCGGGGACGATCGAGGAGAAGGTGATGGAGCTCAAGGCCCGCAAGGCCGACCTGTTCTCCCGCGTGATGGACGACGGAGGGCACCTGTCGTCCGGCCTGACCGTCGAGGACATCGCTGGGCTGCTCGGGGCCTAGCGGCTGGCGGGGCGGACCACGACCAGCCCCTCGAGCTCCGCCGCCTCCCCTTGGCGGGCGTCGTACGTCAGCACCGCGCCGGCCTCGACGGTCAGCGCGGTCGCCACGTGCAGCGCGTCGAGGGTGCCCAGGCTGCGGTGTGGCAAGCGCCCGGCCAGCTGCGGCACCGCCTCGGTGAGGTGCAGCACGGTGAACGGCGCGACCACGGCGCCCACGGCGTCGTCCGGGATGTCCAGCCGGAGAGCCAACCGGCGCAGCTCGGTCACCGCCAGGGAGGAGATGCTGTCGACGAGGACGATCACACGTCGGCGCGCAGCTCGCGGAGCACGTCGGAGGTGTGCTCCGCCCGGCGTGGCGCGGGCGGGAACTCCATGTGCTGTGTCCCCGCCCGCAGCGCCATGTCGTCCAGCGACGTGCGCTCTGCGGGGACAAGGATCCCGACGAGCTTGCCGCGGCTGGTGATGCGGTAGGTCTCGCCTCGGCTGAGCCCACGGACGATCTCGCCGGAGGAGTTGCGCAGCTCTCGCTGACCGATGGTCCTCACGGTGGTGACCGTGGCAACCTCGTAGCACCTGGGCGGACCGCTCGATCTAGGTCCGTGGCCGCTCCCACACCACGCCGGGGAACCGTGCGAAGTCGTTGTCGTAGGAGACGACCTCGGCGTGGTGCTCCAGCGCGAGGGCGGCGAGGTGCGCGTCATTGACCAGGTTGGCGCCCGGCCCGACGGCCTCGAGGAGACGGCGCAGCACGAGCGGGTGCCGGGGTGTCGGGTGCACGATCTCGGCCGCTGGCGCGGTGAGCCAGTCGTCGACCGCGGCCAGCGCGTCGTGGAGCGCGAGGGGCCGCGGGAAGAGCCCGTGCCGCGTGGAGAGCCGGAGGAACGCCAGCAGCGGCACCCATGCGAAGCCGACCGTGGCGCCGCCCGACAGTGCCTCGTCCACCCAGCCGCGAGCGGTGGCGTGGTGCTCGGCGTCCTCGTTGACGGCGTAGAGCAGGACGTTCGCGTCGACCAGCTTCACGAGCCGGACCGCATCCGCCGCAGCAGCTCCTCGTCCTCGAGGTCCCCGGCGAGGGTGAGTGCGCGGTCGAGGTTCACCGCGGGGACGCCGAGGCTCGCGGTGCGGGTCCGGAACGGCCGCGGCGCCTCGCGCTGCGCCAGCCCCTCGCGGATGGCGTCGTTGACCGCCTGCTTGAACGAGACGTTGCGCTCCCGCATCCGCCGGCGGACCAGCTGCTCGGTGTCCGGGTCCAGGGTGACCGTCGTGCGCACGGAGACAGCTTAGCATCAAGATCACTGATGTGGCGATGCGGGTCCTGGCGGAATGCGGGGCCGTGCGCCAGGGTTGAGTCGAGCAGACTCAGTTCGCGGCGGCCCGGCTTGACAAGGTGCCGGACAGCCCCAGACTTGAGCCAGAACGACTCAAGCTTCACGACCCGGAAGGGAAGCACTCCGATGGCACGAGCGGTCGGTATCGACCTCGGCACGACGAACTCCGTCGTCGCCGTCCTGGAAGGTGGCGAGCCCACCGTCATCGCGAACGCCGAGGGCGGCCGCACCACGCCGTCCGTCGTCGCGTTCGCCAAGTCCGGCGAGCCGCTGGTCGGCGAGATCGCCAAGCGGCAGGCCGTGACGAACGTCGAGCGCACCATCCGGTCGGTCAAGCGCCACATGGGCACCGACTGGTCCGTCGAGATCGACGGCAAGAAGTACACCGCGCAGGAGATCTCCGCGCGGATCCTGCAGAAGCTGAAGCGGGACGCCGAGGAGTACCTGGGCGAGAAGGTCACCGACGCGGTGATCACCGTGCCGGCCTACTTCAACGACGCGCAGCGGCAGGCCACCAAGGAGGCCGGCGAGATCGCGGGCCTCAACGTCCTGCGGATCATCAACGAGCCGACCGCCGCGGCCCTGGCCTACGGCCTGGACAAGGGCAAGGAGGACGAGCTCATCCTCGTCTTCGACCTCGGTGGCGGCACGTTCGACGTCTCCCTCCTGGAGGTCGGCAAGGACCCCGAGGACAACTTCTCGACGATCCAGGTGCGCGCCACCAGTGGCGACAACCACCTCGGCGGGGACGACTGGGACGCCCGGGTCGTCAAGTGGCTCGTCGACCGGGTGAAGAACACCGCCGGCGTCGACCTGTCCAAGGACAAGATCGCGATGCAGCGGCTGCAGGAGGCCGCCGAGCAGGCCAAGAAGGAGCTCTCCTCGGCGACCAGCACGAACATCAGCCTGCAGTACCTGTCGATGACCGAGAACGGGCCGGTGCACCTCGACGAGAAGCTCACCCGGGCCCAGTTCGAGCAGATGACGGCCGACCTGCTGGAGCGGACCAAGGAGCCGTTCCGCAACGTCATCCGGGACGCCGACATCTCCGTCTCCGACATCGACCACGTCGTGCTCGTCGGTGGCTCGACCCGCATGCCCGCCGTGGCCGACGTCGTCCGGGAGCTGACCGGCGGCAAGGAGCCGAACAAGGGCGTCAACCCCGACGAGGTCGTCGCCGTCGGCGCCGCGCTGCAGGCCGGCGTGCTCAAGGGCGAGCGCAAGGACGTCCTGCTCATCGACGTCACGCCGCTGTCCCTGGGCATCGAGACCAAGGGCGGGATCATGACGAAGCTCATCGAGCGCAACACGGCGATCCCGACGAAGCGGTCCGAGGTGTTCACGACGGCCGACGACAACCAGCCCAGCGTGCTCATCCAGGTGTTCCAGGGCGAGCGCGAGCTGGCGGCGCACAACAAGCCGCTCGGCACGTTCGAGCTGACCGGCATCGCGCCGGCGCCGCGCGGTGTCCCGCAGATCGAGGTCACCTTCGACATCGACGCGAACGGCATCGTGCACGTGTCGGCCAAGGACCGCGGCACCGGCAAGGAGCAGTCGATGACGATCTCCGGCGGCAGCGCGCTGCCCAAGGAGGAGATCGAGCGGATGATCAAGGACGCCGAGGCGCACGCCGAGGAGGACCGGCGGCGGCGCGAGGAGGCCGAGCTCCGCAACACCGCCGAGCAGCTCGTGTACTCGACCGAGAAGTTCGTCACGGACAACGAGGACAAGCTGCCCGAGGACGGCAAGGCCGAGGTGCGCGGCGCCATCGAGGACCTGAAGAAGGCGCTCGAGGGCGACGACATCGAGGCGGTGAAGTCCAAGCAGGAGGCGCTCGCGGCGGCCAGCCAGAAGCTCGGCTCGGCGCTGTACGAGCAGGGCTCCGGTGACGGCCAGCCCGGTGCCGGGGCCACGGCGGGCGCCGGCGCGGCCGGTGCCGGCAGCCAGGCCGGCGGCGACGAGGACGTCGTGGACGCCGAGATCATCGACGAGGACGAGAGCAAGTGACGGAACCGACTCCCGACCGCACGACGGGCGCGGCCGCGGACGACGAGGAGGTCGCCGCGCAGCGGGTCTCGGTCGTCGCCACGATCGGGTACACCGCGTTCCTCGCCGGCCCGCCGCTGCTCGGCTTCCTCGGCGACCGGTTCGGCGTCCTGC
>JBMOMI010000169.1:0-6996 GCA_049325235.1 Actinomycetota bacterium
GCCGACCGGCGCAACATGCTGTACTCCGGCACGCTCGTGACCAGGGGCTCCGGGATGGGCCTCGTCGTCGAGACCGGGGCGCAGACCGAGCTGGGCCAGATCCACCGCCTCGTCGGGACGGCGGAGTCCCTGGCGACCCCGTTGACGCGCAAGCTCGCGCACTTCAGCAAGGTCCTGACCGTCGCGATCCTCGGCCTCGCCGCGGTGACGTTCGCGGTCGGAGTCGCGCAGGGCCGCGGCACCGCCGACACCTTCACCGCGGCGGTCGCCCTCGCCGTCGGCGCGATCCCGGAGGGCCTGCCCGCCGCCGTCACCATCACCCTCGCGATCGGCGTCTCCCGGATGGCGCGCCGTCGCGCCGTCGTCCGCCGCCTGCCCGCGGTCGAGACGCTCGGGAGCACCACGGTCATCTGCTCGGACAAGACCGGCACCCTGACCCTGAACCAGATGACCGTCCAGGCGATCTGGACGCCGCAACGCACCTTCGCGGTGACCGAGGCCGGGTTCGGCGTCCGCCTCGAGGACGACGCCGCGCTCCACCGGTGCCTGCTGGCCGGCGCCGCCTGCAACGACGCGGTCCTCGGAGAGGAAGACGGCACGCTCGTCGGCGACCCCACCGAGGGCGCGATGCTCGTCGCGGCCCGCAAGGCCGGCCTGGAGAAGGCGGACGTCGAGACGGCTTACCCGCGCACCGCGACGGCCCCGTTCAGCAGCGAGCGGCAGCTGATGGCCACGGTGCACCGCGACCTCACCGGCGGGGGCCACGTCGCGTTCGTCAAGGGCGCGGTCGAGCGGGTGCTCGAGCTGTGCCGGGGCCAGCTGGCGTCCGACGGCACCGAGCAGCCCCTGGACGCCGCTGCCGCGCTGGACGCCGCCGAGCAGCTCGCCGGCGCCGGCCTGCGGGTGCTGGCCACCGCGGTCGCGGAGGTGTCCGGGCCGGACGCGGTGGACGACGACGCCCTGGCCGGACGCCTGGTGCTGGCCGGCATGCAGGCCATGCTCGACCCGCCCCGCCCGGCCGCACTGGCCGCCGTCCGCGCCTGCCGCACCGCCGGGATCGACGTCAAGATGATCACCGGGGACCACGCCACCACCGCCACCGCCGTGGCCCGCCAGCTGGAGCTCCTGGACGGCGATCCCGAGCCGGGCGACGTCCTCACCGGGGCGGAGCTGGCCGCCACGCAGGACGACGCGCTCCCGGACGCCGTCGCGGCCGCGGCCGTGCTGGCACGGGTGACGCCGGAGCAGAAGCTGCGGCTCGTGCGCGCCCTGCAGTCGCGCGACGAGGTCGTGGCGATGACCGGGGACGGCGTCAACGACGCGCCGGCGCTGCAGCAGGCGGACATCGGCATCGCGATGGGCCGCAGCGGCACCGAGGTCGCCAAGGACGCCGCCGACATGGTGCTGACCGACGACGAGTTCGCGACGATCGAGGCGGCGGTCGAGGAGGGCCGCGGGGTCTTCGACAACCTGACGAAGTTCATCGTCTGGACCCTGCCCACGAACATGGGCGAGGGGCTCGTCATCCTGGCGGCCATCTTCGCCGGCGCGGCCCTGCCGATCCTGCCGACGCAGATCCTGTGGATCAACATGACGACCGCCGTGGCGCTCGGCCTGATGCTCGCGTTCGAGCCCAAGGAGGCCGGCATCATGGAGCGGCCGCCACGCGACCCCCGGCGCCCCCTGCTCACCGGTGAGCTCGTCTTCCGGGTGCTGCTGGTCTCCGCGCTGCTGGTCGCCGGCTCGTGGTGGCTGTTCACCTGGGAGCTCGAGTCCGGCGCCACGCTGGCGGAGGCGCGCACCGCGGCGGTCAACGTGTTCGTCGCCGTCGAGCTGTTCTACCTGTTCAGCTGCCGCTCGCTGACCCGGTCACCCTGGGCGGTCGGCCTGTTCAGCAACCGCTGGCTCGTCGTCGGGGTGACGGTGCAGATCCTGCTGCAGGCCGCCCTGACCTACGTGCCGTCGATGCACGCGCTGTTCGGCACCGCCCCGATCGACGGGACGACGTGGCTGCGGATCCTCGCGGTCGCGCTGCTCGCGTGGGTGGTCGTGGGGGTGGACAAGTACGTGCGCCGCCCCCGCATGTGAGGAGGCCGGTCGTAGGGTCGGCGCGCATGACGGACCTCGACGTGGAGCCCGCCGACGCTCCGGCCGCCGACACCGGCGTCGTCCCGTTCTGGCGGCGCCTGGGCCTGCCGGGGCTCGTCGACGTCCACACGCACTTCCTCCCGGCACGCATGCTGCGCCGCGTGTGGGCGCACTTCGACGCCGCCGGGCCGCTCATCGGGCGTCGCTGGCCCATCCGCTACCGCTGGTCGGAGGCCGACCGGGTGGCGCACCTGAGGACCCTCGGCGTCCGGCGGTTCACCGCCTTGACCTACGCGCACCGGCCCGGGATGGCCGCTGACCTGACCGACTGGGCCCTGGGGTTCGCCGAGCGGACGCCGGGCTGCGCCCCGTCCGCGACCTTCTTCCCGGAGCCGGGCGTGAAGCGATACGTGGCGGCGGCGCTGGAGCGGGGAGCCGCGGTGTTCAAGGTGCACGTGCAGGTCGGCGGGTTCGACCTGCGGGACGAGCAGCTGGACGACGTGTGGGGCCTGCTCGCCGAGGCCGGCGTGCCGGTGGTGGTCCACGCCGGGAGCGGGCCGGTGCCACGGGGCGGGCTGACCGGGCCCGGCCCGCTCGGCGAGGTGCTGCACCGGCATCCCGCGCTCGTCGCGGTCGTCGCGCACATGGGGTCGCCGGAGTACGAGGGCTTCCTCGAGCTGGCCGAGCGCTACCCGCGCGTGCACCTCGACACGACGATGGCGTTCACCGACTTCTTCGAGGACACCGCGCCGTTCCCGCCCGACCTGCTACCGCGGCTGAAGGCACTTCAGGACCGGGTCGTCCTCGGCAGCGACTTCCCCAACATCCCCTACCCGTACGCCCACCAGCTGGAGGCGCTGCAGCGTCTGGGGCTCGGCGACGACTGGCTACGAGACGTCGTGTGGCACAACGGGTCTCGACTGCTCAACGGCGCGAGGGCCTGAGCATCGCCCGGGCGGACGCCGGGCAGGCACCGGCCAGCTCCGGCGACGCCGCCAGCGCCGCCGGCAGGTCGGCGCGCTCGACGGCCACGAACCCGAACCGGGGGAACCAGCCGTCCGCCGTCTCGGTGAGCAGGGCGACCGGCGCCCCCTCGGCGTCCACGTGAGCGAGCGCGGCCTGCGTCAGGTGCGCTCCGATGCCGCCGCCCCGGGCGGCGCCGTCCACGGCGACCGAGCGGAGCAGGTAGGCGACGTGCGCGCCGTCCCCGTGGCGCTCGAGGGCGGCGACGCCGACGACGCGGTCGCCGTCCTCGGCCACGAGCACCGCGTGGACGTCGTCCAGGCCGTCGAGCGGAAGCCCGGCAGCGGACACGAGGGCAGCCACGGTCGGGGCGTCGGCCTCGGCCGCGCCGGACGACCACGGTCACGCCGGCCCCGGCTTGGTGGCCCGCACGACCGCGCCGTGCAGGCCGTCGGCGACCTCGTGGCTGAACGACACGGAGACGCCGGTGAAGCCGGCAGCGGTCAGGCCCTCGGTGTACTCGGTGACCGAGAGGGAGCCGGCGATGCACCCGGCGTGGTCGCCGCGCTCGGCGCGGTCGGCTGCCGGCAGCCGGTCCTCGGCGACGACGTCCGAGACGCCGATGCGGCCTCCGGGCCGCAGTACCCGGAACATCTCCGAGAACACCGCGGGCTTGTCGACCGACAGGTTGATCACGCAGTTGCTGATGACGACGTCCACGGTCTGCGCCGGCAGCGGCACCGACTCGATGTGCCCGCGCAACCACTCGACGTTCGTCACACCGGCCTCGGCGGCGTTGCGGCGGGCCAGGGCGAGCATCTCGTCGGTCATGTCCAGGCCGTAGGCCTTGCCGGCGGGGCCGACGCGGCGCGCCGAGAGGAGGACGTCGAGGCCGCCACCGGAGCCGAGGTCGAGCACCGTCTCGCCCTCGCGCAGCTCGGCGACCGCGGTCGGGTTGCCACAGCCGAGGCTCGCCGCGAGCGCGGCCGCCGGCACCTCGTCGGCGACGTCCGCGGCGTACAGGCCCGCACCGAAGTCCTCGGTCACCGCCTGGGCTGGTGCGCGGCCGCCAGCGCAGCAGCCGGACCCGGCCCGTGCGTCGACCGCGCGTGCCGCGACGGCATAGCGCCGCCGCACCTGCTCGCGCAGGGCGGTGGGGTCGGTGGTCTCGCTCACGGGACGCCTCCTCAGGCTCGCGGGCATTGATATCTGTCGATGAGCGAGCCTGCCGTGTGAATCGATAGTTGTCAATGTCTTCGCTCCTCTTGCCGAGAGTTACCCGCGAGTAGCATCATGGGGTTACTGACGGGTAACCGAGCCGGAAGGACCCCCTCGATGGGCCACTACAAGAGCAACCTGCGCGACATCGAGTTCAACCTCTTCGAGGTCTTCAACCGCCAGGAGCTCCTCGGCTCCGGCCCGTACGAGGACGTCGACGCCGACACCGCCCGCGAGATCCTCGCCGAGGTGGGCCGGCTGGCGGAGAACGAGCTGGCGGCGTCCCTGCTGGAGTCCGACCGCACCCCGCCCGTGTTCGACCCGGCGACCCACGAGGTGTCGATGCCGGAGGCCTTCACCAAGAGCTACCAGGCCTACGTCGACGCCGAGTGGTGGCGGATGGACGTGCCCGCCGAGCTCGGCGGCACCGTCGTCCCGCCGTCCTTGCGGTGGGCGGTGGCGGAGCTCGTGCTCGGCTCGAACCCCGCGGTGCACATGTTCTCCGCCGGCTTCGCGTTCGCGAAGGTGCTCTACCTGCTCGGCACCGAGCAGCAGAAGAGGCTTGCCGGGCACATGGTCGACAAGCACTGGGGCGCGACCATGGTGCTCACCGAGCCGGACGCCGGCTCCGACGTCGGCGCGGGGCGCACCAAGGCCGTGCAGCAGCCCGACGGCACCTGGCACATCACCGGCGTGAAGCGCTTCATCACCAGCGCCGAGGCGCCGTTCTTCGACAACGTCGTGCACTTCGTGCTGGCCCGCCCGGAGGGCGCCGGCCCGGGCACCAAGGGCCTGAGCCTGTTCGTCGTGCCGAAGTACCACGTGGACCCCGAGACCGGTGAGCTCGGCGAACGTAACGGAGCCTTCGTCACCAACGTCGAGCACAAGATGGGCCTCAAGGTCTCCACGACCTGCGAGGTGCGCTTCGGCGAGGTGGACGGCATCCCTGCGGTCGGCACGCTGCTCGGCGACGTCCACGACGGCATCGCCCAGATGTTCAAGATCATCGAGTTCGCCCGGATGATGGTCGGCACCAAGGCGATCGCGACGCTGTCGACGGGCTACCTCAACGCCCTCGACTACGCCAAGGAGCGCGTGCAGGGGCCGGACCTGACGCGGATGACGGACAAGACCGCACCGCGCGTGACGATCACCCACCACCCCGACGTCCGGCGTTCCCTGATGCTGCAGAAGGCGTACGCCGAGGGTCTGCGCGCCCTCGTCCTCTACACGGCGACGCAGCAGGACGCCGTTGACGCGGCCGGCCGGGCCGCCGGTGGCAGCGAGGACTTCGAGGCCGGCTCGACCGCCGACATGGCGGTGCGCGTCAACGACCTGCTGCTGCCGATCGTCAAGGGCGTCGGGTCGGAGCGGGCCTGGGTGCTGCTCGGCACCGAGAGCCTGCAGACGTTCGGCGGGTCCGGCTTCCTGCAGGACTACCCGGTCGAGCAGTACGTGCGCGACGCCAAGATCGACACCCTCTACGAGGGGACCACGGCGATCCAGGGCATGGACTTCTTCTTCCGCAAGATCGTGCGCGACAAGGGGCAGGCCCTGGCCCACATCGCGACCCAGGTGCAGGAGCTGGTCAAGGGCGGCGCGGACGGCGACCCGCTGGCCCGGGAGCGGGAGCTGCTCGGTCAGGCGCTGGACGACGTCCAGGGCATCGTCGGGTTCATGGTCGGCCAGCTGATGGCGTCCGACCCCCGGGCCGAGGGCGGCGACGTCACGAACCTCTACAAGGTCGGGCAGAACACGACGCGCCTGCTGATGGCCGCCGGGGACCTCGTCGTGGGCTGGCTGCTGCTGCGGCAGGCCGAGGTGGCGCTCGCCGCGCTGCCCGGCGCCTCGGTGAAGGACCGGCCCTTCTACGAGGGCAAGGTCGCTGCCGCGCGGTTCTTCGCGCGCACCGTGCTGCCGCGGCTGAGCTCCGAGCGTGCCGTCGCCGAGGCGACCGACAACGCGCTGATGGAGGTCGACGAGGCCGCCTTCTGACGCGCCCCCGTTCCGCAATAACCAGGGTTGTTGCCCCTATGACGCCTTCGTCGCGGCAACAACCCTGGTTATTGCGGTTGTCGCGCTTGACGGAGCGGGGCGCGGTCGTGAAACGGTGGAGCGGCAAGGACCGGTCCGGTTCCGGACCGCCGTCGACTGCGATCGGAGCTCTTCGTGCTCAACCTCACCGACAACGCCCAGACCCTCGTCCGCGACCTCACCGACCGGCCCGAGGTGCCGGACGGCGCCGGCCTGCGGATCGCGCCGGCCCCCTCGCCGGGCCAGCTCCAGGTCTCCATCGCCGCCGCCCCGGAGGACGGCGACGAGGTGATCGACTCCGGCGGCGCCCGCGTCTTCGTGGAGCCGCAGACCGCCGAGCTGCTCGGCGACAGCACCCTCGACGCCCAGCAGGGCGCCGACGGGCCGAGCTTCGTCCTCACCCAGGACCAGCCGCCGGCCTGACCGGCTCGACGCCCCGGATCTCGAGTTGCGGGACCGCACCGATGGCGGGTGAATGATCGCCGGACGGGCCATCACGGCCCGCTGACACCGGAGGCTGCAATGGGTATCGGCGCGAGCATCTTCCTCATCGCCCTGGGGCTGATCCTCGCCCTGGCCGTCGAGTTCGACGTCGCCGGGGTGGACATCCAGGTGATCGGCTGGATCCTCGTCATCGTCGGCATCGTCGGCCTGGTCATGACCGCGTTCATCTGGGGCCCCCGCCGGCGGGCC
>JBMOMI010000170.1:0-6994 GCA_049325235.1 Actinomycetota bacterium
AGCGTCGCACTGGCCGCCTTCACCGGCACCGTGCTGCTCACCGGCCCGGCCGCCGACCGGACGTCGTGCCGCCAGCTCCTCCTGCTCGCCGCCGGGCTGTGCGGCACCGGCCTGAGCGTGGCCGCCTGGGCCGACAGGCTGGCGGTGCTGACTGCGGGGGTGGGTGGCCTGTTCGCCGCCGGTTCCGGCGTCGCGTACCTCGTGGCGCTGCGGCTCGCCTCACGCGGGGGCCCGGCAACCCGCGGCCGCGTCCTCGGTGTTGTGGTCGGGGGCTACGCGGCGACACCGATCATGCTCGGCGCGGTCGGACCGGCCGCCGTGGACGCGGTCGGCTGGCGGGTCTCGCTCGTCGTCCTCGCCCTCACCGTGACGGGGATGCTGGCAGCCGCGGCGGCGGTCTGTCCCGGGCGCCGCGGACCGGGGGACGGCGGGCCTCCTCCCGCGACGGTCAGCGGCTCAGTGGCCGTGCAGGCGGCGCTCTGGCTCGTCTTCGCGTTCGGCTCCGCCCCCGCACTCGCGGCGTTCGGGCACGCTGTCCAGATGGGACGTGCCCTCGGCCTCGCGCCGACTCAGGCCGGCATCGCCCTCGTCGCTTTGGCCACCGGCAACCTGGCCGGGCGGCTCGTGTCGGGACTCCTCGCCCGTGTCCGAGGAACCCTGACGGGCATTGGAGCCTGCGTGATCGTGACGGTGACGTCCCTCAGCACACTCGTGTCGCTGGACGGCACGTGGTGGACAGCGGGTGCGCTGTTCGCGCTCGGCGCCGGCTACGGGGCTCTCTCGGCGCTGGTTCCACTCGCGACCGCGGAGGTCGTCCCCCACGAGAGCTTCGGCCGGGTGTACGGGCGGGTCTTCACCGGCTGGGGCGCGGCCGGACTGGTGGCACCGCTGGCGGCGGGAGGCCTGGCGACGGCGGCTTCCTACGACTTGGTGCTCCTGGGCGGCGTGGGCTCGGCGCTGGTCGCGGCCGGAGCCCTGGTAGCCCTGGCCCGGGTAGTGGGGCCCGGTGGTCCCTCGTCATGACCCGCGACACGAGCAGCCTCTCGTCGCGCCGGGCGGCGCTGTCCGCCGTCGCCGCAGGCGGGGCACTCGGCGGCTCGGCCCGCTACGGCCTGCTGCTGGCCCAGCCACCCGCGCCCGGCGGGTTCCCCTGGGTCACGTTCACGACCAACGTCGTCGGGTGTGCGCTGATCGGGGTACTGATGGTCCTGCTCACCGAGGCACCGGCGCCCCCCCATCCGCTCGTCCGGCCGTTCCTCGGAGTCGGCCTGCTCGGTGGGTTCACGACCTTCTCCACGTACGCGATGGAGACACACTCTCTGGTAGCCGACGGCTCACCACAGGTCGCCATGGTCTACCTGGTGGCGACGCCGGTGGCTGCCGTGGGCGCGGTCTTCGTCTCGAGCGCCGGGACGCGATGGGTCGCCCGGCTCGTCGAACGGAAGGCGGTGGAGGGATGACTCTCGCGGGTCCGGCGCTTCGCCTGACGATCTACGTCGGGGAGAGCGACCAGTGGCGTCATCGGCCCGTGTTCACCGAAATCGTGCACCGGGCGCACGCCGCCGGCCTCGCCGGGGCCACGGTCTACCGCGGGTTCGCTGGGTACGGCGCGTCGAACCACATCCACACGAGCCGGATCCTCGACCTCAGCGGCGACCTCCCCGTGACCGTGGTCATCATCGACGAGCCGGAGCGCATCCGGGCTTTCCTGCCGCAAGCGGAGGAGTTGGTGACCGAGGGCCTTATCACGCTGGACCCGGTGAACGTCGTGCGCTACGTCGGCCGAACGTCGTCCGAGAGCGGCCGAGGGTGACGCTGCTGCTCGTGGCCCTGGGCGCCGCGCTGGGCGCGCCGGCCAGGTACCTGCTGGACCGCGCCGTCCAGGCACGTGCCGAGTCGGACTTCCCGTGGGGGACCTTGGTGGTCAACGTCAGCGGCTCTGCCCTCCTTGGCGTCGTCGTCAGCGCGACGGACGCCGCTGCCGTGCCCCGGCCGCTGGTGCTCGGCGTCGGCGCCGGATTCTGCGGCGCGTTGACGACGTACAGCACGTTCGGCTGGGAGACGGTCCGCCTGGTTGCCCAGGGCTCGGCGCTCCTGGCCTTCCTGAACGTCTTCGGGACTGTGCTGGCGTGCCTGGGTGCCGTGTTCGTGGGGGTAGCTGTGGGCAGCTGGCTCTGAGCGGGAGGACCGCGCGCGGCTACCGGAAACGGCTACCGGAAGACGACCGGGACCGCCCGCCCACCACCTCCGGGTGCCGGCGCGGGCTACCCGTCACGGACCAACGAAGTCGTCGACGCGCAGGAGCTCAGCCCCCGGACGAACGGCAGCCTCTCGGCGACGACGGGCCCCTCCCCGGAGGTCGAGCTCGATCGCGACCGCGCTCACAGACCGACGACGTCCCCGATCACGACGATGGCGGGAGGCCGGATCCCCTCGGCCTCGATGACCCGGCCGAGGTCGGCCAGCGTCGTCCGCACCACCCGCTCGGTCGGGAGCGAGCCGTCGCAGACGACGGCGGTCGGCTGGTCGCCCGGACGCCCCCCGACGAGCAGCGCGTCGGCGATCGCGTCACCGTTCTCCACCGCCATCATGAGGATCAGGGTGCCGCGCAGCGCGGCCACCGCCGCCCAGTCGACGAGGCTGTCCGGGTGGCCGGGCGGCACGTGACCGGAGACGACGGTGAAGTCCTGGACGACGCCCCGGTGCGTGACGGGGATCCCGGCGAGCGCCGGGACGGCGATCGAGGACGACAGCCCCGGGATCACGCGGACCGGGACGCCCGCCTCCCGCAGGGCGAGCACCTCCTCGAAGCCCCGGCCGAAGACGTAGTTGTCGCCACCCTTGAGACGGACGACGCTCCTACCGGCCCTCGCCCGGTCGACGAGCAGGGCGTTGATCTCCTCCTGCGCCGTCGACCGGCTCCGGGGCACCTTGGCCACGTCGATCACCTCGACGCCCGGTGACAGCTCCGCGAGCACGCCGGCCGGGGCCAGGCGGTCGGTGACCACGACGTCGGCGCCGAGGACGGCCCGCAGGCCCGCGACGGTGATCAGGTCGCGGTCGCCCGGTCCGCCTCCGACGAGCGTGACGCCGGCGAACCCGTCCGGTTCCAGGGTGATGCTGCGCCCGGTCATGCGGGGCATTCTCCGAGCCAGGTGACGGCGTCGTGGACCCGGGCCACCGCGCCGTTCGGGACGTCGACCCAGTCCGCCTCGTCCGGCTTGACGCCGTTGAGGTGGGCGACGGCGGCGCGGATGGAGTCGCCGTGGGACACCAGGACGGTCACCGCCGACCGGTCCAGGCCGTCGAGGACGGCGCCCATGCGCTCGTAGACGTCCATCGGCGACTCGCCGCCGCAGACCGGCTGCGTGGGGTCCGACCAGTCCAGCGTCCCGGCCGCGGCCCAGGTCTCCTCGTAGCGGCGTCCCTGCAGCGCGCCGAGGTGCTGCTCGCGCAGGCGCGCGTCGTACGTGGGCGTCGCACCGAGGCGGGCGGCGATGATGTCCGCGGTCTCGACCGCGCGGGTCAGGTCGCTCGTGACGAGGCGCCCCACGCCCAGGCCCAGCCGCGCCGCATCCGATGCGATGGTCTCGGCCGCCTCGGCCGCCTGCCGGCGGCCGAGGTCGGTGAGCCGAGGATGGGCCGTCTGCCCCTGGGTCAGGCGGGCGAGGTTCCACTCCGACTGGCCGTGGCGCACGAGGTACACCGGATGACTCACGGGGGTCATCCTCCCGTAGGCTCCGCTCTGCCCGTGGACCAGGAACCCGGTGCGACTCCGGGGCGGTTCCGCCACTGTGACGTCGTTCGACGACGTAGCCAGACACTGCCCACGGGTTGTCCGACCGCACGACGGGGCGAGAACCCCGGAGGAGGATCCCCGGCACATGGCCGAGTCGTCGGCGCACGTCGCGCTGCTGTCCACGTCCGACACCGACCTGCTGTCCGCGCGGGCCAGCGGCGCGGCGTACGCCTGGGCCAACCCGAGCCGCGCCACGGACGACGAGCTGGCGGCCACGGTCGCCGGCGCCGACGCCGTGGTCGTGCGGCTGCTGGGCTCCCCGCACGACCTGTGGCCGGGTCTGCGGTCGGTGCGCGAGCGCGGCACGCCGGTGGTGGTCCTCGGCGGCGAGCAGCAGCCGAGCGCCGAGCTGATGGAGCTGTCGACCGTGCCGATGGGCGTCGCGGCGCAGGCGCACCGCTACCTGGCCGAAGGGGGCCCGGCGAACCTCGGCCAGCTGCACGCGTTCCTCTCCGACACCGTGCTGCTGACCGGCGAGGGGTTCGAGCCTCCCGTCGCCATCCCCGCCTGGGGGTTCGTCGAGCGGCCGGCTCCGCACGACTCCTCGCTGCCGCGCGTCGGCGTCCTGTACTACCGGGCGCACCAGGCGAGCGGGAACACCGCCTTCGCCCACGCCCTGGCCGACGCCGTCGACGCGACCGGCGACGCGGTCGGCGTGCCCATCTTCGCGGGCTCGCTGCGCTCGGCGCCCGACGACCTGTACGAGGCGCTCGGCACGCTGGATGCCCTGGTGGTCACCGTTCTGGCAGCGGGCGGCTCGGTGCCCGCGACGGCGAGCGCGGGAGGTGACGACGAGGCGTGGGACGTCGAGCGGATGGCCGCCCTGGACATCCCCGTGCTGCAGGGCCTCTGCCTGACCACGAGCCGCGCGGAGTGGGACGCCTCCGACGACGGGGTGACCCCGCTCGACTCGGCCACGCAGATCGCCATCCCCGAGTTCGACGGCCGCATCATCACCGTCCCCTTCTCCTTCAAGGAGCTCGACGAGCAGGGGCTGCCGCACTACGTCGCCGACCCGGAGCGCGCCGGCCGGGTGGCGCGGATCGCCGTCAACCACGCCCGCCTCCGCACGACGCCCAACGCCGAGAAGAAGGTCGCCCTGGTGCTCTCGGCGTACCCGACGAAGCACGCCCGCATCGGCAACGCCGTCGGCCTCGACACCCCGGTCTCCGCGATCCGGCTGCTGCGCCGGCTGCGCGACGAGGGGTACGACCTCGGCGGCGAGAACGAGGTCACCGAGATGCTCGACCGGGACGACGACACGGTCGCCGGGGACGCACTCATCCACGCCCTCGTCGCGGCCGGCGGGCAGGACGAGGAGTGGCTCACCGGCGCACAGCTCACCGACGCCCACGTGCGGATCACCGCGGCGCAGTACGACACCTGGACCGCCGACCTGCCGGCGGACCTGCGGGACGCGATGGTCGAGGCCTGGGGCGCGCCCCCGGGCAGCCTGTTCGTCAACGACGCGGGCGAGCTCGTCCTGGCCACCCTGCGGGCCGGCAACGTCGTCGTCCTCATCCAGCCGCCGCGGGGTTTCGGGGAGAACCCGGTGGCGATCTACCACGACCCCGACCTGCCGCCGAGCCACCACTACCTCGCCGCCTACCGCTGGCTCGAGCACGGCTTCGGCGCCGACGCCGTGGTCCACCTCGGCAAGCACGGCTCGATGGAGTGGCTGCCCGGCAAGAACGCCGCGCTCTCGGCGTCCTGCGGGCCCGACGCGGCGATCGGCGACCTGCCGCTGGTCTACCCGTTCCTCGTCAACGACCCGGGCGAGGGCGCGCAGGCCAAGCGGCGCGCCCACGCCACCATCGTCGACCACCTCGTGCCGCCGATGGCGCGCGCCGAGACGTACGGCGACATCGCCCGCCTGGAGCAGCTCCTCGACGAGCACGCCAACATCGCGTCGATGGACCCGGCCAAGCTGCCCGCCGTCCGCGGTGAGATCTGGCAGCTCATGCGGTCGGCAGAGATGCACCGTGACCTCGGGCTGGAGGAACGGCCGGACGACGAGGAGTTCGACGACTTCCTGCTCCACGTCGACGGCTGGCTGTGCGAGATCAAGGACGCCCAGATCCGTGACGGCCTGCACGTCATCGGCGCCGCCCCGACCGGCGAGGCGCGGGTGAACCTGGTGCTGTCGATCCTGCGCGCCGCCCAGGTGTGGGGCGGTGTCGGCAACGCCGTCCCCGGCCTGCGGGCGGCGCTCGGCCTCCAGGACGGCGCGGACCTCAGGGCCGTCGACGAGATCGAGGCCCGAGCCCGAGCCCTCGTGGAGTCGATGGAGGCAGCCGGCTGGGACACGGCGGCGGTGGCGGGCCTCCACGACGACCCCGACGTCCGGCGGGTCCTGGCCTTCGCGGCCGAGCAGGTGGTGCCCCGGCTCGCGCGGACCGGCGACGAGCTGGACGCCGTGCTGCGCGCCCTGTCCGGCGGGTTCGTGCCCGCGGGCCCGTCCGGGTCGCCGCTGCGAGGGCTCGTCAACGTGCTGCCGACGGGACGCAACTTCTACACCGTCGACCCCCGGGCGGTGCCGTCTCGGCTCGCCTGGCAGACCGGCCAGGCGATGGCCGACTCGCTCGTCGCGAAGTACCTCGACGAGACCGGCGGCTACCCGACGTCCGTGGGCCTGTCCGTCTGGGGGACGTCGGCGATGCGCACCAGCGGGGACGACGTGGCCGAGGTGCTCGCCCTGCTGGGCGTGCGACCCGAGTGGGACGAGGCCTCCCGCCGGGTCAGCCGGCTGCACGTGGTGCCCCTCGACGAGCTCGCCCGGCCCCGGATCGACGTGACGGTGCGCATCTCCGGGTTCTTCCGCGACGCCTTCCCGCACGTGGTGGCGATGCTCGACGACGCCGTGCGGATGGTGGCGGAGCTCGACGAGCCGCAGGACCGCAACTTCGTGCGCGCCAGCTACCTGGCCGACCTGGCCGAGCACGGCGACCCCCGCCGCGCGTCGACCCGCATCTTCGGCTCCAAGCCGGGCTCGTACGGCGCCGGCATCCTCCAGGTCGTCGAGTCGGGCTCGTGGCGCGACGACGCCGACCTGGCCGAGGTCTACACCGCCTGGGGCGGTTTCGCGTACGGCCGCGACCTGGACGGCGTGCCCGCCGCCGACGACATGCGCGCCAACTACCGGCGCATCAAGGTCGCGGCCAAGAACGTGGACTCCGCCGAGCACGACATCGCCGA
>JBMOMI010000171.1:0-6988 GCA_049325235.1 Actinomycetota bacterium
TCACCCCACCGACCGGCACGGCAGCGCGCGCAGCGCGGCGACGTAGTCGTCCGGTGCACCGGCGGCCTCGGCGGCGTCCGCGAGCATGCCGACGTACAGTGCGCTCGGCAGTCCGCCCTCGTAGTCGTCGAGCACGTACAGCCAGGCCACCTGCTCGCCCTCGAGCGTGTCGACGCGCACCCGCAGCTTTCGGTACAGGCCGATGCCGACGCCCTCCCAGTCGTCGAGCACGGCCTCGTCGCCGTCGGTGACCTCCCAGAGCGCGACGTACACCTGGTGTCCCGGGTCCTCCACCACCGTGGCGAGCGCGCCGTCCCAGCCGCGGTCCTCGGCGCCGAACGTCAGCCGCCACCCCTGGAGCCACCCGGTTCCGCGGAGCGGCGAGTGGGGTGCCCGACGCGCCATCCGCTCGGGGTCCATGTTCGAGGCGTAGGCCGCGTACAGCGCCATGGACGCGACCCTACTGGCGCCTCGGCGCCCGGCGCCGGGAGCGGGCAGAATGTGGCGCGATGCCTTCTCCTGCCGCTCCCGCGCCCCTGCCCGGCCCCCGCGTCGTCGTCGTCGGGGGAGGTCCCGGCGGCTACGAGGCAGCCCTCGTCGCCGCCCAGCTCGGCGCCGACGTCACGGTCGTGGAGCGCTCCGGCCTCGGCGGCTCCGCCGTCCTCACCGACGTCGTCCCGTCCAAGACCCTCATCGCCACGGCCGAGGTGATGACGCTCGTCGACGACTCCGTCGAGCTCGGCGTGCGCTTCCCCGGAGGCCCTTCCGGGGAGACGGACGCCGCAGGCTCGGTGACCGTCGACCTCGCCACCGTCAACGCGCGCGTCAAGACCCTCGCCCGGGCGCAGTCGGACGACGTGCACCGCCGGCTGGAGAAGGAGGGTGTGCGCGTCCTCGTCGGGTCGGGCCGCTTGGAGAGTCCCCAGCGGGTCGTCGCCGACCTGGCCGGCGGGGGTACCGAGGCGCTGGACGCCGACGTCGTCCTGGTCGCCACCGGTGCGCACCCGCGGGTGCTCCCGGACGCGCAGCCGGACGGCGAGCGGATCCTCACGTGGACGCAGCTGTACGACATCGACGAGCTGCCCTCGCGGCTCGTCGTCGTCGGGTCGGGGGTCACGGGGGCCGAGTTCGCCAGCGCCTACGACGCGCTGGGCTGCGACGTCGTCCTGGTCTCCAGCCGCGACCACGTGCTTCCCGGGGAGGATGCCGACGCCGCCCGGGTGATCGAGGACGTGTTCCGGCGCCGCGGGATGACGGTGCTGTCCCGCTCGCGGGCGCAGTCGGTGCAGCGCAGCGGGGACGGCGTGGTCGTCACCCTGGCGGACGGGTGCACCGTCGAGGGCTCGCACTGCCTGATGGCGGTCGGCTCGATCCCCAACACCGCGGGCCTCGGGCTGGAGGAGGCCGGTGTGCGCCTCAGCGCCAGCGGTCACGTCGAGGTCGACCGCGTGTCACGGACGTCGGCGCGCGGCGTCTACGCGGCCGGGGACTGCACCGGCGTGCTGCCGCTGGCGTCGGTCGCCGCGATGCAGGGCCGCATCGCGATGTGGCACGCGCTCGGTGACGCGGTCACGCCGCTGGACCTCGGCACGGTGTCGGCGAACGTGTTCACGGCCCCGGAGATCGCGACCGTCGGTGTGTCGGAGAAGGACGTCGAGGACGGCGTCGTGCAGGGCGAGGTCGTCAAGCTGCCGCTCGCGGGCAACCCGCGCGCGAAGATGCAGGGCATCCACGACGGGTTCGTCAAGCTGTTCTGCCGCAGCGGCGTCGGCACCGTCATCGGCGGCGTGGTCGTGGCGCCGCGCGCGTCGGAGCTGATCCACTCGGTGACCCTCGCGGTGGAGCACCGGCTCACCGTGGACGACGTCGCCCACGCGTTCACGGTCTACCCGTCGCTGTCCGGGTCGATCGCCGAGGCGGCCCGCCGGCTGCACCGCTCCCCCCACACCCCGTCGTGATCATGGGATCCCGCCACCCTCGGCGAGGGGCACCTGCCCTCGCAGCGAGGCGAGGAACCTGCCGCGGGACATGGCGCGCGAGATGGGGCAGAGCCTCGTCCACGGGCTCGGCATGCTCGTCGGCCTGCTCATGGGCTTGGTCCTGGCCGGCGTGCTGGCCGGCGTCGCGACCGGACAGCGGGTGCTCAGCCGTCGCCGGTGAGGTGGCGGGATCCCATGATCACCGAGGGGTCAGTGGGTGGGGTCGGTCCACGCCACCTGGACGACGTCGACGCCCCGTCCGCGGGTGATCAGCCGTCCCCGCCCCGGGACGCCGGGCGCGGGCTTGACGTTGCCGATCAGCGGCCCCTCCTCGGGGCTGCCCGGGAGCAGCAGGCCGGGCGCGGCGAGGTCGCGCAGTGACTGGATCACGGGTTCGTAGAGGGATCGCGCCGCACCGCCCGAGCGCCGGGCCAGCGCCAGGTGCAGCCCGACGTCGCGGGCCTGTGCGAGCAGGTCGACCATCGGCAGCAGCGGCGAGCCCTGCGAGGTGGCGACGATGTCGTAGTCGTCCACGACGAGGAACAACTCCGCGCCGGACCACCACGACCTCGACCGCAGATGCTCGGGTGTGACGTCGGGCCCGGGCAGCCGGCCGCGTAGGTAGTCGGCCATCTCGCTGATCGCCGGGCCGGCCTGCGTGGCGCTGCTCAGGTAGCCGACGAGGTACTCCTGCGGCACCTCGCCGAGCAGCGACCGCCGGTAGTCCACCACCATCACCTGCGCCTGCTGCGGCGTCCGCGTGCGGAGTACCTCCCGCAGGTACGTACGCAGCATCGCCGACTTGCCCGACCCGCCGTCGCCGAACGCGAGCAGGTGCGGCTCGGCGTCCACGTCGAGGCCCACCGGGGCGAGCGCCCGTTCGTCGACCGCGAGGTACACGCGCTGGTCGTCGGCGGCCACGTGCGACCGGACGTCGTCCAGGTCGATCCGGGTCGGCAGGAGCCGCAGTTTGGGGCCGGGCGCGCCGGTCCACGCGGCGGCGACCTCCGTGACGAGGTGGGCGACACCGTCGCCGACGGTGGCGCCGTCCGGCGTGGAGTCGATGCGGGGCAGCGCGCCGAGCACGTGATGGCGGGAGGCGACGAGCCCGCGGCCGGGCCGCCCGACCGGCACGTTCGCCGCGACCTTGCGGTCGATCTCGGAGTCCAGCGGGTCACCCAGCCGCAGCTCGAGCCGGGTGCCGAGCACGTCGCGGACGGCGGACCGGAAGTCCGCCCACCGGTTCGCGGCCACCACCAGGTGGACGCCGTACGTCAGTCCTCGCTGGGCGAGGTCCTGCAGCTCGATCTCGAGGGTGTCGAAGTCGGCGCGCAGCGTGCTCCAGCCGTCGACGACGAGGAACACGTCGCCGTAGCCGTCGTCGGCGAGGCCGCGGGCCCGCCGGGCGCGGTAGGTCTCCACCGAGTCGATGCCCTGGGCGCGGAAGTACCGCTCGCGCGCGTCCGCGATCCCCTCGACCTCGGCCACGATGCGCCGCACGACGTCGGGCTCCGCCCGCGTGGCGACCCCCGCCACGTGCGGGAGGTCGGTCAGGCCGGCGAACGTGCCGCCGCCGAAGTCCATGACGTAGAACGTCGCCTCCTGCGGAGTGCGCGTCAGCGCCAGGGACGCGACGACGGTGCGCAGCATCGTGCTCTTGCCGCTGCGCGGGCCGCCCACGACGGCGACGTGGCCACCGGAGCCGCCGAGGTCGGCCCAGAGGGTGTCGCGGCGCTGCTCGAGCGGCTTGTCGACCGTGCCGAGCGGGACGACGAGACCCGGCTTCTCGCGCCAGGCCCGGCTGACGAGGCCCAGGCCGTCGACGACGGCGAGGTCGGGCATCAGCGAGTCGAGCGTCTCCGGGACGTCCAGCGGCGGCAGCCACACCTGGTGGGCGGAAGGGCCGCGGCCCCGCATCGCGTCGACCGCGAGGTCGAGCACCGACGCGCCGGAGTCCTCCGCCGCGGGCGCGAGCTGCACCTCGACCGGCTCGGCCGGCAGCAGGTCCTGCGTGCGCAGGATCGGCGCAAGGCCGTACGGGAGCACCTCACCACGGGGCCCGCCACCGGACCGCTGCGTGGCCCGGCGCGCCGGCGGCGGCCCGGACACGTAGCTGGCTTTGAAGCGGATCAGCGTGGACGGGTCCGGCTTGAGGTAGCCCAGGCCGGGCACCGGCGGCAGCTCGTAGGCGTCCGGCACGCCGAGCACGGTGCGCGACTCCGCCGCCGAGAACGTCCGCAGGCCGACCCGGTAGGACAGGTGGCTGTCGAGCCCTCGAAGCCGGCCCTCCTCGAGCCGCTGGGACGCGAGCAGCAGGTGGAGGCCGAGTGAGCGGCCGAGCCGGCCGATGGCCACGAACAGGTCGATGAACTCCGGCTTGGCCGACAGCAGCTCGGAGAACTCGTCGACGACGATGAAGAGGCTGGGCAGCGGCGAGAGGTCGGCGCCCCCGGCGCGCGCCTTCTCGTAGTCCTTGACCGAGGAGAAGTTGCCCGCCTCGCGCAGCGGCTCCTGCCGGCGCCGTGCTCGTCGCGCTCGTCGTGGGTGGCGCCGCCGTCGCCGGCTTCCTGCGGCCCGGCCTGCCGGACGGCTGGGACCAGAACACCCTCGTCATCGCCGAGGACAGCGGCTCTCGCTTCGTCGCCACCGGCGACGGAGTCCTGCGCCCCGTGCTGAACATCGCCTCTGCCCGACTCGCCCTGCCGGAGAACGGCTTTCGCATCGTCTCCATCCCGGACTCCGAGCTCGCCGGCCAGCGGCGCGGCGAGACCATCGGCATCCCCGGCGCGCCGGACGACCTCCCGCCCGCCGATGCCCTCGTCCAGACCGGCTGGACGTCGTGCATCGACCAGCGGGGCCGCGCGCAGCTGCGCCTGCAGAGCGACCCGGTCGCGGAGCCCGCCGGCACCGCCGAGGCGCTGACCGTCACCGTGGACGGTGCGCTGTGGGTGCTGTGGGGCGGCGCCCGCTACCCGGTCGACGCCGAGCGCGCGAGCGACGTCCTGCTCGCCCTGCGCCTGGACGGCACGCCGCCGCGCCAGGTCCCGGGCACGTGGCTCGACCTGTTCCCCGAGGGACCGGCCCTGCGGCCGCTCCCCCTTGCCGGCCGCGGAGCACCCGCCCCCGAGGGTGCGCCGTCCGGCGCCACGACCGGGTCGGTGCTCGAGGTGACCGCCGCCGACGGGTCGGCGACGCGTTACCTGCTGCGCGAGGACGGGCTCGTCCCGCTCACCGACGTGGCGTTCGCCCTGTACGCGGTGGGGTCCGGCTCCCCGCAGGTCATCGAGGTCGGGCAGGGGGACGTCGCGGGGCTGGGCACCGTGACGACGTCGCCGTACCCCGAGCAGTGGCCCGCCGACCTGCCCAGCGCCTGGCCGGACGACGTCGCCTGTGCCCTGCTGACGACGGAGCCGGACGAGGTCCCCGTCGTCGCGCTGTCGCGGCTCACCGACGAGGACGCCGCCCCGACCGGCAACGGCACGTACATCGAACCGGGCCGCGGCGCCGTCGTCCGCGCCGTCAACGGCACCGTCGTCAACCGCGGCACCGTCTTCGTCGTCGACGGCACCGGCCGCCGCTACGCGGTCGGCGGCGACACGTCGTCCGCGCTGGACAAGCTCGGCTACGCCGACGTGACGCCCGCGCCGGTGCCGCTGGCGTGGGTGGAGCCACTCGCCGACGGGCCCGAGCTGACCGAGACCGCCGCCCGGCAGGTCGTCGGAGGCGGCTGATGCGGGCCCTGCGTGCCGCCGTCTGCGCCCTGCTGCTCGCAGCCGCCGGCGCGGTGCCGGCGAACGCGGCGCCGGTGACGGCGGACGCCGTCGAGTGCGGTCGCGGGGAGTCCGCCTGGGCGCTGGAGGCCCCGTACGCGCTCACCCGGCTCGGGCTGCGCGATGCCTGGGACGTCGCCCGAGGACAGGGCGTCACCGTCGCCGTCGTCGACTCCGGCGTGGAGAAGGACAACCCGCACCTCGTGGACGTCGTCGGTCCCGGCACGACCTTCGTGGGCGGCGACCCGGAGCCGGGCGGCACGTCCGCGGTCAACAACCACGGGACGGCGATCGCCTCGCTCATCGCCGCCCAGCGCGTCGAGGGGTCCGGCCTGGTCGGCGTCGCCCCGCGCGCGACGATCATGCCGGTGCGGGTGTTCGCGTCCACCGACGAGCAGGACGTCGCTCAGGGAAACGGCCTGCGGATGGACCGGATCGCCGCCGGCATCCGCTACGCCGCCGAGAACGGGGCCCGGGTCATCAACGTCTCGCTCAGCTCGCCGGCGCCCGAGCCGGAGCTGGAGGCGGCGGTGCGGTTCGCCCAGGAGCGAGGTGCGCTGATCGTGGCCAGCACCGGCAACCGCGATCCCGACTCCGGCGAGCCGGACGGCGACCGGTACCCGGCCGCCTACCCGGGCGTGCTCGGCGTCACCGCGGTCGACACCGCCGACCGGGTCACCGACGCCTCGATCCACGGGCCGGCGGTGGACGTCGCCGCGCCGGGGCAGGAGGTCATCTCCGCCTGGTTCGACGAGAAGGACTGCGTCAACTCGCCGGGAGTCGCTGCGCCGCAGACTAGCTGGGCGACCGGCTACGTCTCGGGGGTCGCGGCCCTCGTCGCGTCCGCGCATCCGGACGCCTCGGCCGAGGAGATCGCCTACCGGATCATGGCCAGCGCCGACCGGCCGGTGCGCGCCGAGCGCGACGACAGCCGCGGCTGGGGGATCGTGCAGCCCTACCTGGCGATGGTGATGACGCTGGACCCCGCGCGCGCCGGGCCTCCGCTGCCCGGGGCCGCGGACGCCGAGCCGCCGGCGCCGCAGACCGAGCTGGTCGCCGTCCGCGAGGTGCCGGACGAGCTGGCCGCCGCCCGCGAGCAGGTGCTGTGGTGGGCGCTGCTCGGCGCCGCCGGCGTCGGGCTGGTGACCCTGCTCGGCATCTGGCGGCGCGCGCCGCGCCGGGTCAGTACCTGAGCCCGAGCAGCGTCCGGCCCAGGTACTTCGCCAGCGGCGAGGACGC
>JBMOMI010000172.1:0-6988 GCA_049325235.1 Actinomycetota bacterium
GCACCGACCCGCGCGGTCCCGGCCCGCCTCACCGTGCCGGGGGCGCCGACGTTCGGCAGGCAACCGGCGTCCGCGCTGGAGGTCCTGTGGCCGTTCGGGTCCGAGCGGGTGCTGACGTGGTCGGACCGTGTGGTGAGCGTGCGCTGAGCCGAGCCGAGCAGTGCGAGCCAAGCAGTGAACGTCAGGGCAGCACGTCGCTCGGCGACACCCGCCGCAGTCCCGGCGCCTCGTCGAAGTCCTGGTCCGGCGTCACGATGGCTTCGAAGCCGTGCGCGAGAGCGGTGGCGGCATGGACAGCGTCGCGACCACCCAACGGGGACGACGCGACGAGGTCGATCATGCGGAACACGATCTCGCCGTCGAGGGGATGCAGGATGCAGAGTGCAGCGACGTCGCGCGCCTGCTGCACCGCCGTTGGACGGTCGGTGCGGCGGAGACGATGGAACAGGAACTCCTGGACGAGCTCGCAGCTGGCGTGGAGCTGGACCGAGCCCGCCACCGCCGCCTCCAGCACGGCCCGGCACGGGTCACGCTGGGGGTGCGCGCCGCCGACCGCGTAGGCCAGCACAGACGTGTCGACGAAGAGCGCCCTGCCCGTCACGAGCCGTGCTGCTCGACGACCTCGCGCAGAGCGGCCTTCGTCTCTGCCCAGTCCGGCTCCACCCCGGTCACCCCGTCACTGGAGTCGAGCAGCCGCTTCCCGGCAGCCGCGCGAACCGGATCATCGACGGCGAACCGGAGGTCGATCGCCTCCCGGATCACCGCTGCAACACTGCGGTGACTGCGTTCGGCCTCGGCGACGACCTTCTCGTAGCGCTCCCGATCCAGTAGGAGCTGAAGCCGCTTCTCGAGCACAGACACACATACACATTAGCGATGTGCATGCCGTTCACCCTGCCGCGTTTCGTGTACCGGAGCGGGCGCCCCTGCGTTCGTCCGGCGCCCGACGGCGCTCCTCCGGGCCGGCGTCCGCGACCTGCACGAACACGATGGCTAGGTCGTCGGCGAGGTCACCGCTGCAGAAGACGCGTGCCGCCTGCTCGAGTGCATCGGCCACCGTCCCCGCCGGTTCGCCCCGAAGGAACCGCAAGATGTCGGCCGCGCGCTCGGACCCGAAGTGCTCCTTCGCCTGCCGGGCCTCGACCAGGCCGTCGGTGAACAGGCAGAGGGCATCACCGGCACCGAGGTGGACGTCCACCTCGTAGAGGTCGGGGTCGTCGAAGAGTCCGAGTGCGGTCCCGTGGCGTCCCACGGCCTCGACGGCGCCGTCACTCCTGACCAGGAGAGGCTGATGGTGTCCCCCCAGACAGATTCGGGCGTCCAGCCCCTCGGGGGACGGCCGCACCAAGGCATAGACGACGGTGCAGAACTGCTCCGGGCCACTCTGGCGGAGCAGGGCTTCGTTCAGTGCTGCCAGCACCTGCCGTGGGCCACAGTGCAGGACCGTCAGGGCTCGGATGCTGTACCGGATCAACGCGGTGACCACTGCCGCCTCCGTGCCCTTGCCGCTGACGTCCCCCAGCACGACCACCCACTGCCGGGCGTCGACCGGGAAGACGTCGTAGAAGTCGCCGCCGACCTCCAGTCCCTCCCCGGCTGGGTGGTACCGGGCGGCCATCCGGACGCCGGGGACCGACGGCAGCGCTGTCGGCAGCAGGCTGACCTGGAGGGCGTGGGCGATGCGGGTGCGTTCCGTGAGAAGGTGCCGCAGCTGCGTCTCGGCGTTCGTCCGATCGGTGACGTCTCTGAGGACGAGCAGCTGCCCCGCCTTGCCCCCGCCCTTGACCGGCAACAGCTGGCGGCGCACATCGAAGTGCCGCAGGAGACCATTGACCGGCAGCACCATGGCATCGCTCACGCGGCCGTCGCGCCCGACGAGTGCGCGTTGCGGCGCCAACGCAGGGTGCCGGGGGAGCAGATCGGCCACCGGCCTGCCGATCAGGTCGCCCCGACGGCGGCAGCCGAACGTCGTCCCCGCTGCCGGGTTGGCGTCGACGACGCGGCCGAAGGGGTCGAGCACGAGCACCGGGTCGGCCATCGTCTCGACGATGAGGTGACGCGCAACGGGGGCCAGGTTCACGAGGCGCTGCCGAAACAGTCCCCAGAAGAGCACGGCGCCGGTCACCACGAACGCGAACGGCGTCAGGTCGACACGGGCGAAGGGCCCGACGACGAAGTTGTGCAGGAGGTTCGCCGTCCACGGCAGCAAGGCCGCGGCGACCAGGATCATGGCCGGCCGACGGTACAGCCGGGAGGTCCGAACCATGCTGGCCACGAACGCCACGGTGGCGACCAGCAGGACTGCGTTGACGTAGGCGAAGTGGACCCAGAACAGCGGTCCGGTGCCCACCACGGGCACCTCACCGGCCGCCACGGAGGAGGGGTAGTACCGCACGAGGTCGTGCGTCGCTGGAGTGAGCAGCACGGCCATCACGAGGACCGGCTCGACCGAGAGCCCGAGCACCAGACGCCGGCTCACCAGGTGCCCGCGGTTCGTGTACCGCAAGACGAACACCAGCCATGCGGGGGCCACCGCAGCGGCACCGGCGTACTTCAGGTCTCCCCACAGCTGCCGGTCCTGGACGTCGGACAGGCTCAGCTCGACCGCGTAGGCGAACGCCCACCAGGCGACTGAGAACAAGAGCACGGCGAGGCTGCGGCCCGCCGCTGCGCGCCTCCGCTTCGCCGTGGAGAGGGCCAGCACAGCGAGGAGGACGCCCGCGACCACCATGAGAGCCGCCAGCACCGTGAACACTCGTGGCCGTCCCCTCGTAGCCAGGCCACCTCCAGCATCGGCACGAAGGCCGCCCGCCTGTAGGACCGGGAGGCGGATTCGCGGCGGTCAGGGCCGGACGAGCCCCGTGACGGATCCGCCGAAGAACGTCGAGCGCGCGCCTCAAGGTAGGAGCCCGACGTGCCGATAAGGCACCAGGGACTCGAGTGCCCGCACGAAACGGGGGCGGATGATGGCTTCGCACCGGGGACTGTCCGAGCACCGGCGCGACACGAGCGTCCATCTCACCGCGCTGTACCAACCGGTGGTGCACCTGAAGACAGGCCAGGTGATCGCAGTGGAGGCCCTGGTCCGCATCGTCGGCTCCCAGTGCAGCCCCGAGGAGTGGTTCCAGCGCGCAGAGCTGGAGGGGACCGGGCCGGTCGCGGAGGTGGCGGCAGCCAGGGCCGCCCTGCGTGGCGTGAGGGAGCTGCCCGCGGGGCTCCCCTTCGCAGTGAACTTCTCGGCCGCGGCACTGATCGGCACCGAGGCGTGCGGGATGCTCCTCCCGTACGCCGAACGGCTCGTCGTCGAGCTCACCGAACGGAGCCGCACGGAGGACTTCCAGGCGCTTCGCAGTGCGCTGGCGCCGCTGCGAGCGGCGGGCGCACAACTGGCCCTGGACGACGTCGGCGCCGGCTACGCCAACTTCCAGCACTTCAGCCAGTTGCGTCCCGAGATCCTCAAGATCGACCGGTCGGTGACGGCGGGCCTCGTCACCGACCATGTCAGCAGGGCCTTCGCGGCTGCCCTCGTCGACTTCGCCGCCGCCGTCGGGGCGCACGTCACCGCCGAAGGCGTCGAGACCACCGCCGAGATGCGGGCCGCAAGGGAACTCGGCGTCACCAGCGCGCAGGGGTACTTGCTGGGACGCCCGGGTCCACCTGCATCCGTGAGGGGGCACGCGACTCGAGCGTGAAGGGTCAGAACTCACCGTCCAGCAGAAGCTACTCGGGAGACTGCGGGCGACCGGGTGCTCGAGCCCGGCGCAGCACTTGGCGGCAGTGTCACCTGCTCGCGTGCCCACCACTCGGCCACGCCACGTGATCACGTGAACTGACGACGTCCGCCGGTTACTCGCCGATGCGGCCCGGCGGTGGCCGGAGCACCGGCTGAACCGAAGGAAAGCTCCTGCTGCGGCTGGTGCAGGAAGGCCACCGAGCGGCACTGCAGCAGGACGAACGGCACGTGGCGGAGCGCAGGGAGGCCGTCGAAGCCACCCGCGGCGCCGCCACCGGCGCCTACGGCGACCGCTACCTCGCGAAGCTGCGCGAGGACTCCCCCCTGATCGTCCTGGATGCCAGCGTTCTCATCGCCCACTTCGACTCCACGGACGCGCACCACGAGCGAGCGCGCACGTTGCTGCTCGGGATCGTCGACGAGCAGCTGGCAGCCAGCCACCCGACGCTCGCCGCCGAGAAGACGCAGTCGCCGCTGGCCACCTGCGACGAACGGCTGGCCCGTGCGGCGCGAGACCGTGGTCACGCCGTCCTCACCTGACCGCTTGCCGCGAAAGGAGGTCACAGCCAGGCCCCCACAGTTCAGGTGGCTTCGATCCACCGCCGCCCGGGCCCCTGGGATGGTGGCACCAGACGTGGCCGATGCCGCCAAGGACGAGCGGCAGCGGTCATGGTCCGTCGTCCAAGGCGGCCCGTGCCGCCTCGACCACGGCTTGGGACGTCGATGTGACGCCGCGACCGTCAAGCAGCGTGAGCTCCTCACGGCCGATGGCGCGGACGGCTGAGACAGCCGCCCACAGGTCCGTAGCCGTCTCAGCCAAGGCCATCCGCCCAGTACTGCCGCGCACGACCCAGGACCCGACGCTGCATCCGATCCGGGCCGGGTGGCCGATGTCACGCAAGTAGTCGTTCACCAATCGCGCGACGAGCCAACGGGCACGGGTGGTCGACAGCGCATCCGACCACCCGTCCCGCTGGACCTGCCTCCCACACGCGCCACACATCGGGCTAGGGCATCACGTCGCCAGAGTTGGGCCCGAGAGTCTGGCCGACGTAGAGGTCGCCACCGGGCGAGCTGGCCAGAAGCACCGCCGTCGGCGCTACCTCCTCCGGACGGCCGAAGCGGCCGAGCGGAAGCTCCTTGCGCTTCGCGAGCTTCCAGTCATCCGAGATGCCGTCGACGAGCGGAGTCTCGATCGGCCCCGGCGCGATGGCATTCACCAGCACGCCGTCCTTCGCCACCTCGAGGGCCAGCGCCTTCGTCAAGCCGAGCACGCCCGCCTTTGCGGCGCTGTAGTGCGTCAGCGAGGTTGCACCCTTGAGTGCCAGCTGTGAGGCGATGTTGATAACTCGCCCGTGCCGTCGCGAGACCATCCCGGGCACGACGTGCCGACACATGAGGAACACTCCTGTGAGATCCACGTCGATCGTCTCCTGCCACTGCGCCAGCGGCATCTCGACGAGGGGAGCCTGCGTCAGCAGACCCGCTGAGTTCACGAGGACGTCGACCCGTCCCAGCTCCTCGATCGTCTCCTCGACCGCCGCACGGACCTCAGGCTCCGAAGCCACGTCCGCACCCACGCCGGCCCGCGCTCCGACCGCGGCGGCGGCCTCAGAAGCCCGTTCGGCGTCACGGTCCAGCACCACGACATGGGCGCCTGCCTCGACGAAGGCGGCCGCGATGGCGCGGCCGATACCGCTCGCACCCCCCGTCACCAGCGCGCGCTGACCAGCAAGTACTCCGCTCATGCGCGCATCTTGATGGTGAGGCCGCCGTCCACGACCAGCTGCTGGCCTGTCACGTAGCGGGCCTGGTCCGAGGTGAGGAACCGGATGACGTCAGCCACCTCCTCCGGCTGCCCGACCCGGCCGTGGGGGATGTCAGCACCGGCGCGTCGCAGACCCTCAGGACCAAGGGAGTTGACAGGGTCCGATGACTGGGGAGTCTCGATCAGCCCGGGAATCACGGCGTTGACCCGGATGCCTCGCGGTGCCAGCTCGACCGCCAGGCTGCGGCAGAGCCCGAGCACGCCCGCCTTTGCTGCCGCGTAGTGGGCGTGATCCTCCCAGCCGTAGACGCCTCCGGCGATGGACGAGACCGCGACCATCGCTCCGGCACCGTCCATCAGAGCAGCGCAGGAGCGAAACGTCCTCATCACCCCGGTGAGGTCCACAGACAGCATGTCGTCCCATGCCTCGTCGCTGAGTTCCCCCAAGGGAGCACGGCGCAGTACACCTGCGTTGGCGACGACGTGGTCGATGGCACCGAAGGTCGACAGGGCTTGCCTGGCCAGCTCGTCGACCTGCTGCGAGCTGCGGACATCGACGTCGACGACGATGCCCTTGCCACCAGCAGCTTCGACCTGACTCAGCGTCTCGTACGGATCGTGCGGGTCACCGGGATACGAGCCGATGACGACGTCCACACCCTCTGCGGCATAGCCGACCGCTAGGGCGCGGCCGATTCCGCTGGCTGCCCCTGTGATCACCGCGACACGACGGCGACCCTTGGAGTCCTGCAACATTTTCGCGGTCCTTTCTGATGCGGTGCCGGTGGACGGCTACGTGCGGCACGTCCACCGGCACCGGTCTGCAGGGCAGGTGCTCGGTTACGCGTGGTCGAGCCGAGCGACCGGCTTGGCCAGCAGCATGAGGACGCCGGAGGCGAAGGTCCCGACTGCCCCGACCCACAGGGCGGCGGCCCCCGTCCCCCAGGCGGCAGCAGCCGCGGTGAACAGGAACCCACCGAGGATGGTGCCTGGCTGGCTCATCGCGCCGATGATGACGGTCCCTGTGCCGCGGCAGTCGGTCGGGTAGCACTCCCCCATGTAGAACATGATCGCCGCGTAGGGACCGACCAGGAAGAACAGGCCGAGCGCGTACGTAAGCACGATCATCGACGGCGACTGAACTGCTGGGGAGAGCATGACGCCGAACGCGAGGCCGGAGATCATCCAGCCGATGACGATCGTCCGCTGCCGACCGATCCGGTCTCCCAGCCAGCCGTGGAAGATGTAGCCGAAGTACGCGCCGAGGTTGATGACGACGAGCATCCAGAACGCGGTGCTCAGCTCTACGCCCTTGGCGTTCGCCAGGATCGAGCTGCCGAGCACACTGAAGATGTTGATGCCGAAGAAGTTCACGATCCAGGCAAAGGACAGCACGATCGTGTTGCGCCTCAGCTCCGGCTCGAAGATGCGAGCGATCGGCGCGGCGTCCGACGTCTCGATGCCGTACTCGGCGGCCAGCGCCGAGG
>JBMOMI010000173.1:0-6886 GCA_049325235.1 Actinomycetota bacterium
CACCGGTCGCCGGCGTACGGCCGCACCTGCTGGCCCCAGCCGACCGGGGAGATCCAGGTCGGCCATGCCGGACCCGGTGTGGAGGAGTCCCCGACCGCGCGCAGCAGGTACGTCAGGGCGAGGACCCCCGCGGCGAGCCCGTTCGCCCCGCGAGCGCCCACCGCCAGCTGTGCGGTGACCGCCCCCACCCCCGCGAAGGCGGCACCGGTTCCCGCCCACGCCAGCCCGAACGCCAGGGAGCCGTCCGCGGGCAACCCGGCCGACGTCAGCGAGCCGGCCGTCAGCCCGCCGACGAGCAGCATCGTCGTGATCGTCACGACGAGGGCGGCGGCGAGCGGCGCCGCGCGCCCGACGACGCCACCGGCCACGAGCTCGAGCCGGCCGGACTCCTCCTCGGTTCGGGTGTGCCGGACGACCAGCATGAAGCCCAGCACCGCGAGCAGCGCCGCGCCGAGCCCGCCCATCTTGAACATCGCGATCGCCCCGAGGGACGTCGTGTCGTACACGCGGCCGTAGAGCGCGACCAGGGACGGCGAGCCGTTGACGGCCTCGGCAGCGGCGACCCGTTGCGCCACCTCCGGGTAGAGGTCGACGGTGGCGGTGGCGGAGAACGCCGCCATCACGACGAACAGCAGCACCCAGGCCGGCAGCAGCACCCGGTCCCGGCGCAGCGCCAGCCGTACCAGGGCACCGGTGCCCGCCAGGTCGCTCACTGCCTGGCCTCCTCGACGGCGTAGTGGCTGAGGAACAGCTCCTCGAGGGTCGGAGGCTTGCTCACCAGGCTGACCACTCCCGCGTCCGTCAGCACGCGCAGCGCCTCGTCGAGGTGGACGGCGTCCACCTCGAAGCGCACCCGGTGCCCCTGCACGTCGAGGGCATGGACGCCGGGGACCCGGGCCAGCCGGTCGGGGACGTCGACCAGCTCGGCGTCGATCGACGTCCGGTGGAGGTGCCGCAGCTCGGCCAGCGTGCCCGTCTCCACGGTCCGCCCGGCGCGGATGATGCTCACGCGGTCCGAGAGTGCCTCCGCCTCGGCGAGGATGTGGCTGGAGAGCAGCACGGTGCGGCCGCCCCCCCGCTCGTCCTCGATGCATCCCCGGAACAGCTGTTCCATCAGCGGGTCGAGCCCGGCGGTGGGCTCGTCGAGCAGGAGCAGCTCGACGTCCGAGGCCAGGGCGGCCACGAGCGCCACCTTCTGGCGGTTCCCCTTGGAGTAGGCGCGCCCCCGCTTCGTCGGGTCCAGGTCGAAGCGGTCGATCAGCGCCGCCCGGCGCCGCGGGTCGAGGCCGCCGCGCAGGCGGCCGAGCAGGTCGATCACCTCGCCGCCGGTGAGGTTGGGCCACAGCGCGACGTCCCCGGGCACGTAGGCCAGGCGCCGGTGCAGGGTCGCGGCGTCCCGCCACGGGTCGCCGCCGAGCAGCCGGGCCACGCCGGCGTCGGCCCGCAGCAGGCCGAGCAGGATGCGGATCGTCGTGGACTTGCCGGCACCGTTGGGGCCGAGGAAGCCGTGGACCTCGCCCTCGCGCACGTGCAGCTCCAGCCCGTCGAGGGCGTGCGTGCGGCCGAACGACTTGTGGAGGCCACTGATCGAGATGGCGTCCGTCATGTCCGGACCGTAGGTCCGGCCACCACCCGGGGGAAGTGACGAAGTGCCTGGCCCCGACGTCGGTGCCGGCGGCGCCTACCCTGCGGCGGGTGCCGTCCGTGCCGCTTCCGCACCCGCTGACCGGGCAGGAGTTCCCTTCCCCGGTGCCGCCCGGCAGCGGCTGGCCGGGCGACCCGGCACGCCCCCGGACTCCGCGCGCCCGCGACGCCGCCGACGTCGCGCGGCTCGCGGCGTCCAGCCGGGACCTCGTGACCCTCGAGGCGCGGACGTCGGTCTGCCGCGCCTGCCCGCGGCTGGTCGCCTGGCGCGAGGAGGTCGCGGCGTCCAAGCGCCGGGCCTACGCCGACCAGCCCTACTGGGGCCGGCCGACGCCCGGCTTCGGCGACCCGCACGCCCCGGTGCTCGTCGTCGGGCTCGCCCCCGGCGCACACGGCGCCAACCGCACCGGGCGGCTGTTCACCGGCGACCGCTCCGGCGACTGGATCTTCGCGGCGCTGCACCGCACCGGCTTCGCGACCCAGCCGGCCAGCGTGCACGCCGGCGACGGGATGCGGCTCGCCGGGGCTCGGATGGCCCCCGCGGTGCGCTGCGTGCCGCCGGGCAACCGACCGCTGCCCGCCGAACGCGACACCTGCTCGCCGTGGCTCGAGCGGGAGATCGCGCTCGTGGCGCCGCGGGTGATGGTCGCCCTCGGGGCGTTCGGCTGGGACGCCGCGCTGACCGTCGTCCGCCGGCTCGGCTGGGCGGTGCCGAGGCCGCGGCCGCGCTTCGGCCACGGCGCCGAGGCGGTGCTCGTGCGCCCGGACGCCGAGCAGGTGCACCTGCTCGGCTGCTACCACGTCAGCCAGCAGAACACCTTCACCGGCAAGCTCACCGAGCCCATGCTGGACGACGTCCTGCTGCGAGCCCGCGCCCTGGCCGGTCTCCCCGCTCGCTAGCCTGCATCGGACAGGGCCCCCGTAGCCCAACGGCAGAGGCAGGCGCCTTAAAAGCGCTCGAGTGCGGGTTCGAGTCCCGCCGGGGGTACTCAGAAGCCGGCGGTGTCACCGGGTTCGAGCACGACCGCCTTGCCCCGGCAGCCGACCCGCACGGACGCCGCCGCGCTCGGGTCCGAGCTGACGAGTACCCGGTCACCGTGCACCCGCAGCGTCAGCGGCACGGTCCGGTAGACCACGTCGGTCTCCAGCCGGCCCAGCTCCTCGGGCCAGCTCGGGTTGAGCCACAACGTGTCTCGCCGCGTCTCGAGCCCGGTGAAGCAACGCTGCAGAAGGTCGACGCTGCCGGCCATGGCGGCCAGGTGGATGCCCTCGGCCGTCGTGCCGCCCTGGATGTCGGTGACGTCGCTGTCCAGCGCCAGCCGCAGGAACTCCAGCGCCCGGCCGCGCTGCGACCGCGCGAGCACCCACGCGTGCACGACCGCGCTGAGCGTGGAGCCGTGCGTCGTGCGGGCCAGGTAGTACTCGATCGTGTCCGGGATCGTGGTCGGCTCGAGCCGGTACCCGAGCCGGTCGAGCACGGCGGTCAGGTCCTCGGCCGTCAGCAGGTAGAAGAGCATGAGGACGTCGGCCTGCTTGCTGGCCTTGTACCGGTTGGGGTCGTCGCCCTCCGCCTCGAGGACGCGGTCCAGTCGCTGGATGTCGCCGTACCGGTCGCGGTAGGCGGCCCAGTCGAGCTCGGCCAGGTCGGCGTAGCCGGCGAACTGGCTGATCACCCCGTCGTGGAAGGGCACGAGAAGCCTGCGGGACACCGCGTCCATGCGGCGCAGCTCGTCGGTGCGCAGGTCGAGCGCGCGGGTCAGCTCGCGGCGCCGGCGGTCGGGGAGCAGGTCGAGCAGGTCGAAGGCCCTCGCCAGGACCCACGCCGCCATCACGTTCGTGTAGGCGTTGTCGTCGATCCCTGGCGCCGCCGCCCCCGGGTAGTGCGTGTGGAACTCGTCGGGCCCGACGACACCGCGGATCCGGTAGCGCCCCGACTCGCGGTCGTACGACGCGAGGTCGGCGAAGAAGCGCGCCACCTCGAGGATCATCTCGGCCCCGTGGTGGGAGAGGAACTGGCTGTCGGCGCTGGACTCCCAGTACTCCCAGGCGTTGTACGCGATCGCCAGCCCCACGTGCCGCTGCAGGTGCGTGGCGTCCTCCACCCACCGCCCCGACAGCGGGTTGAGGTGCAGCCGCTGGCTCTCCTCCCGGCCGCTGCTGCCGCTCTGCCACGGGTACATGGCCCCGCGCCGCCCCGCCTGCCGCGCGGCCCACCGCGCCTCCGGCAGGCGGCGGTGCCGGTACATCAGCAGCGTGCGCGCCAGCACCGGCAGGCGCAGCCCGAGCAGCGGGACGACGAACAGCTCGTCCCAGAGCACGTGCCCCCGGTACGCCTCGCCGTGCAGCCCGCGGGCCGGGACACCGACGTCGAGGTCGATCGTGCCCGGGGACAGCGTCTGCAGCAGGTGGAACAGGTGCAGCCGCAGGACCGGCAGCGGGGCGGTCTCGCCGTCCGAGCCGTCGAGCTCCAGCCGGAACCGCCGCCACAGCCTCACCCAGGCCAGCAGGTGCGAGCGCACCAGGCCGGCGAACGTGTCCGCCCTGCGCACCCACGTCACCGCCTCGGTCGCCGGCTCGCTGATCGCCCGGTCGCGGGACGTGAAGACCGCGGCGACCTTCTCGACCCGCACCGGCACGCCCGCGGTCGCGTCGACGTCCAGCTGCAGCCAGGCGCGGCGTCCGGCGTCGACGAGGGACGCCGCGCCGGGCCACGCGTCGTCCCCGACCCAGGCACGCGTCCGCGCCGCCACCGCCAGCCGGATGCGGGACTGCCTCGTGCGGGCGGTCACGAGCAGGACGTCGTCGTCCGGGCGCGACACCTCGTGGTCGCACAGGTGCCTGCCGTCGAGGTCGCGGTAGCGGGCCACGCCCGCGTTCTCCACCCCGCCGTCCACGCCGGAACGGACGGTGAGCCGGCCGTCCCAGTCCTCCGGGACGAGCACGGTCTCCAGCCCCGCCAGGTGGGCGTGCTCCATGTGCACGAAGCGTCGCTGGGTGACCCGGGTGGTGCGGCCCGCGTCGTCCCGGCAGCGCAGCCGCCGCACCAGCAGGCCCCTCGCGACGTCCAGCTCGAGGTGGTGCTCGAGCAGCTCGACGCCGCCGGTCCCCAGCCACGGGCCGTCCTCGGCGCGGAAGCTCAGCGGCAACCAGTTGGGGAGGTTGACGAGGCTCTCGTTCTCCACGCGACGTCCCGCCACGTGGTCGACGAGCCGGTCGTAGATGCCGGCGACGTACGTGCCGGGGTAGTGGACGCCGTCCGCGTCGTGCTCGGGCGCCGCCCCCCGCGTCGCCAGGTAGCCGTTGCCGAGGGTGCAGAGGGTCTCCCGGATGCCCTCGGAGGCCGGGTCGATCCCTTCGTAGGCCAGCGTCCAGTCCCTCACGGCGTCACCTCGAGCGCGTCGAGATCCGGGACGACGACGTGCGCGCCGGCGGTCAGCAGGTCCCGGCCGTGCCCGGTCCGGTCGACGCCGACGACCAGCCCGAAGCCGCCCGCCGCGCCGGCCGCCACCCCGGCCTCGGCGTCCTCGACGACGACGGCGCGGGACGGCGCGACGTCCAGGCGCCGCACGGCCTCCAGGAACACGGCGGGATCCGGCTTGCCGGGCAGGTGCAGCTCGTCGGCGACGCGGCCGTCCACCCTCGCGTCGAAGACGTCGAGCAGGCCGACCGACTCCAGCACCGTCGCGCAGTGCCGGCTCGCGGAGATGACCGCCGGCCGGATGCCCGCCTCGCGGAGCCGGCGCAGCAGTCGCGGCGCGTCGTCGAACACCCGCACGCCCTGGTGGGCGATCGCGTCGAGGAAGTAGCGGTCCTTGCGGTCACCCAGCTCCCGCAGCGTCTCCGGCGGCAGGGCGATGCCGCGGGACGCGAGGAAGGCCCGGACCCCGTCGTAGCGGGGGCGGCCGTCGACGTGGTGGCGGTAGTCGTCGTCGGTGAACGGGGCGTGGTTCTCCCCCGCGGTCTCGGGCCGGTGCAGGAGGTAGTCGTCGAACAGCCGGCGCCAGGCCGCTGCGTGCACGCGCGCGGTGTCGGTGAGGACGCCGTCCAGGTCGAGCACGACCGCGTCGACCCGCTCGCGGGAGAGCGTGGCTGCCACGGCACCACCCCCTCACCTCCGCCTCCAGTGTGCGACACGGGGGCCGTCGCCCAGGGGTGGTCAGCACAAGGGCCGCGGCCCCACCCCTCCCGTGATCATGCACTCCGCCGTGATCATGGAATCCCGCCACCGCGCGGCGCGACGGCAAGATCACGGCGGAGTGCAAGATCACCATGAGGGGGGCGGGGAAAGGAACGTCCGGCTTTGCCGAGACGTTACGGTGGGTGCAGGGAACCCCGCGCGGCACCCGGCCGCAGCCCTCGACGGAGGACATCGATGCAGCACAACAACCCGGTCTTCAGCCGGATGCCGGAGTTCACCCGGGGCGGCTACGCGACGTTCGACGCCCGCCCGGGCCAGCCCGCGCAGGCGGGCGCCGCCGGCACCGCCGCGACCGACGCCGTCTCCGCGCAGCGCCTGGAGGAGATGTACGCCCAGCCGTCGGCAGGCCCGCTGCAGACGGGGCGGATGACCTACGACGACGTCGTGATGAAGACGGCCGCGCTGTTCGGCGTGCTCGTCGTCGCGGCGGGCCTGACTTGGGTCCTGGCCCCCGGCCTCTTCGTCGTCGGCATGATCGGCGGCCTCGTCCTCGGCCTCGTCAACGCCTTCAAGCGCGAGCCGTCGCCTGCGTTGATCCTCGCCTACGCCGCGTTCCAGGGCGTCTTCCTCGGCGGCATCAGTGCGGTCTTCGAGGCGCAGTGGAACGGCATCGTCGCGCAGGCCGTGGTCGCCACCCTCGGCACGTTCGGCGTCATGCTCGCGCTGTACAAGAGCGGCAAGATCCGCGTCACGCCGAAGTTCCAGCGGATCATGCTGTTCGCCGTCGGCGGCTACATGATCTTCGTGCTGGTCAACCTGGCCTTCGCCCTGTTCGCCGGTGAGAGCCTGCGCGGCTTCGGGCCGCTCGGCCTGCTCATCGGCGCCGTCGGCGCCGTGCTCGCCGCACTCATGCTCACGCTCGACTTCGACTTCATCGACAAGGGCGTGCAGCAGGGCATCCCGGCCAAGTTCGCGTGGACCGCGGCGTTCGGCCTGGCCGTCACCCTGATCTGGCTGTACGTCGAGTTCCTGCGCATCCTCGCGATCCTGCGCGGCGACGAGTAACCCTGCCATCGATCAAGGAACTCCCGTCGATCAAGGAAT
>JBMOMI010000174.1:0-2159 GCA_049325235.1 Actinomycetota bacterium
TGGATCCGGGCTTAGTGCCGCCAGGCACGACCTCGGCCTCACCGGCCAGCAGGCCCTCGACAGCCGCCCTCGCGACGTCGGTGGGGTCGAGCTTCGGGCCGGTCGCGGCGCGGGTGTCCTCCATGTGGGAGCGCTCGAAGATCTGTGTGTCGGTTGGTCCAGGCATCAGGGACGTCACGGTCACGCCAGTACCGCCCAGCTCCTCGCGCAGAGCCAGAGCGAATGACCGTAGGAACGCCTTGGATGCTGCGTACGTCGCGTAGTACGGGCCGGGCATTGCGGCCGCCACCGACGAGCTGACGAGCAGGCGTCCCTGTCCCCGGAGCACCATGTCGCGTACAAGCGTCTTGGCGAGCACGACTGTGCTCAGGACGTTCAGCCGGACCACCCGCTCGTCGCCCTCCAGCGGAGTGGCGGCGAACGGGCCACCCGCGCCCACCCCGGCGTTGAGTGCGGCGATCTCCACCGCCCGCTCCAGTGCCGCGAGGGAGCTCAGCAGCTCGTCGACACCGTCGTCGGTGGCGAGGTCCGCGAGCACCCCGTGGGCTCGGACGCCCTGCGGCGCGAACTCGGCCGCAACCTCGTGGACGGCCTCCTCGTCGGCGGTGACAACCAGGTCGTGGCCCGTCGCGGCGAGCTGCCGTGCAAGCTCGTAACCGATTCCCGTCGAGGCCCCGGTGACCAGGGCCAGCGGTCGGGTCCGCTCCGTGGTCATGCTCTGCCGTTACCCAGCGAGCCGGCGGACACACCCCAGTGGAGCCATGGCTGAGACGACGGTCTCGGCATGCGAACGCCCCGGGGCCGGTCGTCCCTCCGGCCTAGACTCGGGCGCATGCCCACCGCGCTCCTGCTGGAGAACGTGCACCCGATCGCGGAGCAGGTGCTGCGCTCGGCCGGGTGGAGCGTGCGCACCGCCAAGGGCGCCCTCGACGAGACCGAGCTGGCGGACGCGCTGGGCGGCGTCGACGTCCTGGGGATCCGGTCGAAGACGCAGGTCACCGCCAAGGTGCTGGAGAGCGCCCCCGAGCTCGTCGCGATCGGCGCGTTCTGCATCGGCACCAACCAGATCGACCTGGCCGCGTCGTCCGCGAACGGCACCGCCGTCTTCAACGCCCCCTTCAGCAACACGCGCAGCGTCGTGGAGCTGGCGATCGCCGAGATCATCGCGCTGACCCGCCGGCTCACGCAGAAGGACCGTGCCCTCCACGACGGCATCTGGGACAAGTCCGCCGAAGGGGCGCACGAGGTCCGCGGCCGCACGCTCGGCATCGTCGGCTACGGCAACATCGGCAGCCAGCTGTCGGTCGTCGCCGAGGCCCTGGGCATGCGCGTGGTCTTCTACGACACCGCGGACAAGCTGGCCCTGGGCAACGCCCGGCGCTGCGGCACCATCGAGGAGCTGCTCGACGTCGCCGACGTCGTGTCGCTGCACGTGGACGGCCGCCCCGGCAACGCCGGCCTGTTCGGTGAGCCCCAGCTGCGGCGCATGCGTCAGGGCGCGATCTTCCTCAACCTGTCCCGCGGCTTCGTCGTCGACCACGAGGCGCTGCACGAGCACGTGGTCAGCGGGCACCTCGCCGGCGTCGCCGTCGACGTGTTCCCCGAGGAGCCCAAGCGACAGGGTGACGAGTTCAGCTCCATCCTGCGGGGCCTGCCGAACGTCATCCTCACCCCGCACATCGGCGGCTCCACCGAGGAGGCGCAGGAGCACATCGGGCTGTTCGTCGCCGGCAAGCTGCGCGACTTCGTCGCCACCGGCACGACCATGCTGAGCGTCAACATGCCGACGCTCGACCTGCCGCAGATCCCGGAGAAGCACCGGGTCGCGCACCTGCACCACAACGTGCCCGGGGTGCTCGCGCGGGTCAACGGCGTCCTGGCCGACCACGGCGTCAACGTCGAGGGCCAGCTGCTCGCCACCCGCGGCGACCTCGGCTACGTGCTCACCGACATGAACCTGGACGCCGCGCCGGACGTCGTCGCCGAGCTCAGCGCCCTGCCCGAGACGGTGCGGCTCCGCGTGCTGTCGTGACGGCGCTCGAGTCCGCGCTCCGGGACGTCGTCGGAGCCCGGAACGTCCTCGTCGACCGCGACGTCGTCGCCTCCTACGAGACCGACTGGACCCGGCGGTTCAGCGGGACCGCCCGCTGCGTCGTCCG
>JBMOMI010000174.1:2259-6838 GCA_049325235.1 Actinomycetota bacterium
TCTGGCGCTACCGCGAGGCCCACACCGAGTCGATCAACGCCGAGGGCGTTCCCGTGAAGCTGGACGTCGCGGTGCCGGTGTCGCGGCTGGCGGGGTTCGTCGACGCGCTGCCGGACGTCGTCCAGAAGGCCTGCCCCGCAGGGCATCTGGTGGTCTTCGGTCACCTCGGCGAGGGCAACCTGCACGTCAACGTGCTGGGCGCGGCCGGCAACCCCGCGGCCGAGCACGCGGTCGAGGAGGCCGTGCTGCGGCTGGTCGCGGCCGAGGGCGGCTCGATCAGCGCCGAGCACGGCGTCGGGCGCGCCAAGGTGCAGTACCTGGCGCTGACCCGCAGCACGGAGGAGATCGCGGTGATGCGGGCGGTCAAGCAGGCGCTGGACCCGGCTGGGCTGCTCGCCCCCGGCGTCCTCCTCCCGCCCTCTTCGTGATCATGCACTTCCCCGTGATCACGGCTCTCGACGCCGACGGCTCGGCGATGGCTGTGCGCAGCACGTCCCCGCCAGTGCTGCCTTTCCGCCCTCGTCACCCGCTACATCCGCCCACTGGAGGGCGCGGGTGACAACACCGAGCCGCAACCTCGGGCTATGGCCATGTGGAGGCGCCGTTGACCGCTCTTGTGTGACCATCGCAAGAAGGCGATCACGGCGGAGTGGTACGAACGCAACGAGATCGACCGAGCACGCAAGGCAGCCGCATAAATGCGCCCTGCGCCCTGGTCGCATGTCAACCGCCCCCGGGGGAAGTACGTGCGGGCAGGTGCTCGACGACGACCTTCACCGGCCGCCAGGCGATCCCCGGGATGGACCGGAGTGGCGCGAACGGGTCGGCCGCACGTGTCCAGGCGGCCGCGAGGCTGTCTGCGACCAGTGCGGCTTCGTCGGGGTGTGCCTGGGTAGCCAGGCGGCGCAGCCGGTCGACGTCGGTGATCTTGACCGTGACCGTCCAGGTGGCAGTGCCCCGGTCAGGGGACTCGCCGACCACCTCGCTGTCCACGGAGATGATCCGGAAGGCGCCGGCTTCCAGCACTGCGTCCAGGCCGTCGGTGGGCCAGATCAGCCAGGCCAGTGAGTCGAGTGCGCGGTTGGCGGTCTCCCCCTCGGTCTCTGCGGGCGGGGCGTCCTCAGCGACCGAGTCGGCGCTGACATCGATCGTCACGCCGTTCGCCTCGGCTCGCGCCAGGGCTTCGTGCACGGCTGCTGCGTCGACGATGGTGACCTCGGCGATGGCGGTGCACGCCCACGTCTCACGGTTGCTCCCGCGCTTCGAGCGCAGGGGAGGGGCCTTCGGCCCGGGATCGGGCAGATCGAAGAGGCCAGGCTCGGAGTGGTGCATGCTGCCCGAACCTATCGGTAGCCGCCCGTCTGTGTCGGCAGCCTCGGCGGGGCTGCAGAGCGATCGCAGCTCATCCCAGCAACGCCACACCACCTGCGCCCAGACCCAGAGCGACGGCGCCCACGGCTGCGCCGTGGAGCACGGTCGCCGGCACAGGCGCGAGAGCCGGGGCACCTCTGCCGGGCAGGAAGTCCGCGCGCTGGCTGACCGCCCGGAACGCCGGGGCGATCCACCGCACGTAGTAGAAGAGGCTGACCACGGTGTTCACCGCGCCCACGACCACGAGCCACATGAGGTCGCCGTCACCGGCAGCGGTGAAGACCGCCAGCTTGCCGACGAACACCGCCGTCGGCGGCGTGCCGACCAGCCCGAGCAGCGCCACCGCGAGGCTGACCACCACCCACGGGTGCCAGGTCACCGCCGTCGCCCAGGCGGCGATCGTCCGCGCGCCCGGCAGCACCGCCACGGCCGCGAACGCGCCGACGTTGGTCACCGCGTACCCGGTGAGGTAGACGACGAGCGCCGGCACCGCGACGTCCGAGCGGCCGGCCACGGCGACGACCATGAACAGGTAGCCGACCTGGCTGACCGTGGAGTAGGCGAGCAGTCGCAGCAGCTCGTCCTGCCGGAAGGCCGCGAGGTTGCCGAGGGTCATGCTCGCCGTCGCGACGACCGCCACACCGAGGACGACGTCCACCGGCACCTGGACGAGCGGCTCGGCGAGCAGCCGGAACGCGGCGGCGACCGCACCCAGCTTGGGCACGGTGGTCAGGTACGCCGCCACCGCCGGCGTCGTCCCGGCGGTGACGTCGGGCACCCAGAAGTGCACCGGTACCGCGCCGGCCTTGAACGACACCGCCGCCAGCAGGCCGAGTGCCCCCAGCGCGACCAGGGGCGCGGGCGCGTCGGCCAGCCCCACCGCCAGCGCGGCGTAGCCGGTCCGGCCGCCGGCGAGCACCAGGGCGGTGACCCCGACGAGCAGCAGTACTCCGGTGAGTGCACCCATGAGGTAGTACTTCAGCGTCGCCTCCACACCGCGGGCGTCCTTGGCGAAACCCGCGAGCGCGTAGAGCGGCACGCTGGCCAGCAGGTAGGCGGCGACGAGGAGCAGCAGGTCGCTGCTCGCCGCCAGGGCCATCGCCCCGAGCGCCCCGAGCAGACCGAGGACATACACCTCGGTCTCGCGCGGGTGGCCGGCGAACCGGGCGCGCGCCAGCAGCACGAAGGCTCCAGTCGCGATGGCGACCGCGATCCGCACGACGCCGGTCACGACGTCGACGGTCCACGTGCCGCCGAACACCACCCGCTCGTCGCCGGCGAGCGCCACCGTGGCGGCCAGCGCGCTGGCGGTCAGCGCGACCAGCGCGACCGCCGCGACGCGGCCCTGCCGCCGCTGCGGCGTCCACAGCCCGAGCAGGAGCCCACCCACGGCTCCCGCGAGCACGATCAGCTCCGGCAGCAGCGCGAGCGGGTCCTCCGTCATCCCGCCGCCAGTCACCGCGACACCAGCTCCACGACCCGCCCGGCAGCCGGCTCCACCACGTCGAGCAGCGGGCCGGGTACCAGGCCGATCAGCACCGACAGGGCGAGCAGGACGACGACCGGCAGCGCCTCGTGCACGTGCAGGTCGACCGGTCCACGGGGACGGTCGACGGCGGGCAGCAGGCGGTCACCCGCGAGCAGGCGCCGGATCGCCAGGAGGAACAGGCCGGCGGTGACGAGGATGCCCGTGATCGCGGCGACGGCCGCGACCGGCGTAGCCTGGAGGGCGCCGGTGAAGATCTGGAACTCGGCGACGAAGCCGGACAGGCCGGGCAGGCCCAGGGACCCGAACGCGGCCACCGCGAACAGAGCCGAGAACCGTGGCGCCGTCCCGGCCAGACCTCCCCATCGCTCGAAGTCGTAGGTCTCGCCCCGGGACCACAGGAACCCCGCGAGCAGGAACAGCGCCCCGGTCAGGAGGCCGTGGCTGACCATCTGCACCACCGCCCCGGACGTCGCGACCGCACGGGCGGCGGCGTCGGCGTCGCCGACCATCCCGGCCGCCCCGAGGCCGAGAACGACGTAGCCCATGTGGTTCACGGACGTGTACGCGATCATCCGCTTGGCGTCGGTCTGGGCCAGCGCCACCAGCGCCCCCCACAGCACGCTGACCACGCCGACGACCACGACGACACCCGCCCACCGCTGCCAGGCGTCCGGCAGCATCGGCATCGCGATCCGCACGAACCCGTAGGTGCCGAGCTTCAGCAGGACGCCGGCCAGCACGGCCGATCCCGCCGCGGGCGCGTCGGTGTGCGCGTCCGGCAGCCAAGTGTGGAACGGGAAGGTCGGCGTCTTCACCGCGAGCCCGACGCCGATCGCCAGCAGCACCAACGACCCGGCTACGGGGGAGTCCTGGAGCGGCGGTGACTCGGCGAGCCGCACCATGTCGAACGTGCGGTCCTCGGAGGCCAGGAACAGCCCGATGAAGCCGACCAGCAGCGCCAGCGACCCGAGGAACGTGTAGAGGAAGAACTTCAGCGCGCTGCGCTGCCGGTCGCCGTGCCCCCACCCGGCGATGACGAAGTACATCCCGACGATCGACAGGTCGAAGAAGACGAAGAACAGGATGAGGTCGAGCGCCGCGAACGTGCCGAGCACCGTCGTCTGCAGGAACAGGAACAGCGCCGCGTACGTGCGCGGGCGCTGCTGCTCCCGCACCGACCACACCGCCGTGCCGAGGAACAGGACGTTGGTCAGGGCGAGGAGCGGCAGGGACAGCCCGTCGACCCCCACGTGGTAGCCGGCGTCGACGGTGGGGATCCACCGGGTCGCCACCTCGTACGCGAAGCCCTCCGCGGGCTCGTACCGCGCCCACATCCAGCCCACGAGCGCCACCTCGACGACCGTGGTGAGCACCCAGAGGCCTGCGGCTGCCCGGGACGCCGAGCGAGGCAGCGTCATGAGCACCGGGACCACGGCCACGGGGAGCAGGACGACGACGGTCAGCAGCACGGGGGCGTCACCTTCCGATCAGCAGCAGGACGAGGAGGACTCCCAGGCCCGCGGCGGCCATCGCGTAGTACTGGTGCACCAGCCCGGTCTGCGGGCGGCGGGCCAGCGACCCGGCGCGCAGCAGGGCGTCCGCCGTGCCGCGGACGGCGCCGTCCACGCCGGCGGCGTCGGTGCGGCCGGCGGCGCGGGCCAGCCGGAGGGCGCCGGCCGACACGGCCGTCACGCCCCGGTCCAGGACGCGCTCGTCCAG
>JBMOMI010000175.1:0-6833 GCA_049325235.1 Actinomycetota bacterium
CGGCTGGTCGTGCGCCGCGTCAAGCGACTCCAGCCGCTGGCCAGCGACGGCACCCAGCAGGGTGAGCTGTTCGCCACCTACCGCCACCATGCCTTCATCACCAACAGCGAGTTCTCGACCATCGAGGCCGACGAGCGTCACCGCGACCACGCCCTGGTCGAGCAGGTCATCGCCGAACTCAAAGACGGCCCGCTGGCCCACCTGCCCTCGGGGAAGTACACCGCGAACGCTGCCTGGGTCGCGCTGGCGGCCATCGCCTTCAACCTGGCCCGGGCCGCCGGCGTCGCCGCATCGATGCACCGCGCCCGCTGGGCCAGCCTGCGCACGAAGATCATCGACGTCCCGGCTCGCATCGCCACCACCGCCCGCAGGCTCGACCTACACATGCCCGCCGACTGGCCATGGGCGACCGGCTGGGAGTCGCTGTGGTCAACAGCGACCGGACCACCCGCCGCGACCGCAGCCTGACCACCCAGCCCCACAGGGCGCGACTGAGGACCGCGAAGTGGAAGAGCCGGTGCAGGCCGGCGAACCAGTCACAGCCACAACTCGAACCGAGATCACCGGGCGGTCGAAATCACCCAACACGAATCAGCTCGGTGGATCAGGGCTGAGCCGACGAGATGGGAAGGCACCCATGGCTCTCAACATCAAGAACCCGGGCACCGAGCGTCTGGCTCGCGCGCTCGCTGAGATGACGCACTTGAGCGTCACCGCGGCGGTCACCATCGCGTTGCGCGAGCGCCTCGAGCGGCTCAGAGGTCTCGACGAGAAGCGTCGGGAGCGCGTCGTGGACGAGCTGATGAAGATCGCGGAGGATGCCGGCCCGAGGTGGCGGGAGCCCTGTCGATCCACGGACCACGGAGAGATCCTCTACGAGGAGCGCGGCCTGCCGCGGTGACGTCGACAGTGAACCGCTGCAGTCCGGCATGCTGGCACCGTGCCGCGCGAACGTGACGACAAGGCTCTCCCCCCGCACCTGCAGGCGATGATCGACTCGCTGTCGCTCGCGGAGGTCCACGACCTGCTGCCCCGGCTGCTCGGCCAGCCCGCTGCGGACGCGCTCGACCCTGCTCGCCGTCCGAGCCGCCTGCGCAGCCCCCGATCGGACGTCGTCACCTACCGCGTTCGGGTCGACCTGGCCGGGGCGAAGCCGGCCATCTGGCGCCGCCTCGAGATCGCGAGCGACATGCACCTCGAGGCGCTGCACGAGGTACTGCAGGCGGCGATGGGATGGAGCGACAGCCACCTGCACGGGTTCAGCAGCGGCGGCGTGCTGTACGACCGGAACGCCGAGCGATACCTCACGGACTTCGACGTCGAGGAGGGCGAGATCGGCCCTCACGAACGCGACGTCCGGCTCGACCAGGTCCTCCAGGAGGTCGGCGACCGCCTGCACTACGAGTACGACTTCGGGGACAGCTGGACGCACGTTCTGCGGCTCGAGGCGATCGAACCCCGCACGGACGACGCGCCGCCGGCGGTCTGCACCGGCGGTCGACGACGCTGCCCACCAGAGGACGTCGGCGGGATCTGGACCTACAACGACCTCGTGGCGGCGCTGGAGGGTCGCGACCCGGAGGACGAGGTGGACCTCGAGACGTATCTGGAGTGGCTGCCCGACGACTTCGACCCGGCCGCCTTCTCCGTCGAGGAGGTGAACGCAGCGCTGCAGGTCGCCGTCATGTTCCACGGCACCGAGCACCTGCCGAGGCCTGTGTCCGAGCTACTGACCCGGGCCGGCGGGCCAGGCCGCGCCGTGCTGGCCCGGCTCGTGGCCGACGCCCGGCTGGGCGACGACGCCTCGCCGTCCGACGAAGAGGCCGAGCGAGTGGTCCGCCAGTACACCTGGTTGCTGCGCCGGGTGGGGCCCGACGGGATCACCCTGACGTCGGCCGGATACCTGCCGCCGGCCGTCGTCGCCGAGGCGCTCCACGAGCTCGACCTGGACCGGACGTGGATCGGTGCCGGCAACCGGGAGCACCACACATGGCCGGTGCTCGAGCTGCGAGAGAGCGCCCAGGCGCTCGGCTTGCTCCGCAAGTACAAGGGGCGGCTACTGATGACTTCCCGAGGCAAGGCGGTGGTGGACGACGCCCAGGCACTCTGGCGCCACGTCGCCAGCCGGCTCCCCGCCGGACGGGACGAGGCCGAGCGGGACGCCGGCACGATCGTCCTGCTGCTGGCCGCCGGTGAGGATGACGCCGGCTGTGACGTCGGAGCGCTGTTGCAGACGACACTCGCCTCGCTCGGATGGGCCGACCTCGGCGCGAGGAGCTTGTCGGTGGCCGCGGCGCGGCAGGCGGCATCGCCGACGTGGGACCTGCTGCACCGGTTGGCCGCCGTCACCGTCAGCAGGCCCGACGGACCAACGCCGGTGTCGACGCCCGAGGGCCGACTCCTGGCCCGAGCGGCCCTGCGGTCGAGCTGAGCCGGGCACAAGTCGCCGTTCCGGTGGGCACCGTGCATCATGACGTTTGACGATAGTATCGTCGCACGTTAGGATAGTGCGGTGATCCGGTCGTTCAGGAACAAGGACACCGAGAAGGTCTGGAACCGAGAACGCGTCCCGGCTCTCGGACCCGAACTGCAACGGGCGGCGCACAGGAAGCTCCGCATTCTCAACGCGGCCTCAGAGCTCAACACCTTGCGAGTGCCCCCTGGCAACCGCCTGGAGAAGCTGGTCGGCAACCGCGCCGGGCAGCACTCGATCCGCATCAACGACCAGTACCGGATCTGCTTCGTCTGGAATGACGGCGGTGCCGACGATGTCGAGATCACCGACTACCACTGAGAGGAGACTGACCATGGCGAAGGCACACGACCCGATCACTCCCGGCGAGATCCTCCTCGAGGAGTTCTTGGAGCCGCTGGGCATCACGCAGTACCGCCTCGCCCAGGCCACCGGGCTCCCCCAGACCCGGATCAGCGAGATCGTCCGCGGCAAGCGGGCCATCACGACCGACACGGCGCTGCGCCTGTCCCGGGCGCTCGGTGTCGACGACCGCTTCTGGATCAACATCCAGACCGACTACGACCTCCAGGTGGAGCGAGAACTGCACGCCGACGACTTGGCCAAGGTGACGCCTCTCGTCGCGACTTGAGGCTCACGACCGACCGCTGGTACGGGCCGCAGGGGCGACGGTCTCACTACGGCCGCTGGCCCGGCGTCACGTACCCGAGCCACAACCGGTCCCGCGCCCTCGTCATGCCCACGAACAGCTCTCGCCGCCACAGCGCCGTCCACTCGGCGTAGGCGGCGTCCGGCTCCCCCGGGCGCTGCGCCGGCGGCTGGTCCGACAGCTGCGGGAGGAAGACCTGTTTGAACTCCAGGCCCTTGGACCGCTTCACCGTGCCGACCTTGACCCGGCTGCACGTCTGCCCCGCGTACTGCTCCAGGTCCAGCACGCCGAAGCCGGCCTGTTCCAGCAGCCGCTGGTACCGGCGTGCCATCGCCGTCGTGAGCGTGAGCACGGCGCAGTCGCCGGGTACCGTCGTCCCCGCCGCCGTCACCGACGCCAGCTCGGCGAGCAGGGCATCGTCGTGGGAACGGGTGTTCCGGGCGTCGACGCGCAGGGTGGCGCCACCGGCCCGGACGACGTCCACCTCTCGTGCTCCGGACTGGGCGCCCTCGAGGTCGTCGAAGTCCTCGGCGACGACGAGCGCGGTGGCCGCCTGCAGCACCTCGGCGGCGTTGCGGTAGTTCGTGCGGAGCACCGTCGAGCGCCCTCGCACGTCGATTCCGACCTCGCTGAGGGTGAAGCCCCCTGGATAGATCGCCTGCTGGCCGTCCCCGATGAGGTGCAGGCCGTCCGGGGCGTCACCGACCAGGGCGTGCATGAGCCGGACGCCGACCGCGGTGAGGTCCTGCACCTCGTCGACCAGGACGGCGACGTACGGCTCGGCCAACGGCCTGGCGCGCACTTCGGCCAACGCCAGGGCCAGCACGTCGGCGAAGTCGTGCACGCCCGACTCGCGCAGCGCGACGTCGTAGGCCTGGTACAGGTCCCACACCGCGGCCCGATGCTCGGCCTGGAGCGGGGTTCGCCGTCCCACGCGCTGCAGATCGGCGTACTCGCTGAAGTCGTGCAGCCCTCGCCCCTTGATCACGGCGATGACCTCGTCGTGCCAGTAGTCCTGGTGGACGGGGATGCGGCTCAGCACCGTGTAGCGGCCGACGCTCGCCCAGGCACGATTGAACATCTGCCTCGCGGCATCGCCGTCCAGGCTGACTCGGACGCCCCGGCTGCGCAGGAAGCGCAGCGCCCACCCGTGCACGCTGGCGAACTCAACGCGGTCTGCGGTGTGCGGGCTGAGGCGGGCGTACAGGGAGCCGAGCACGGTGGGCAGCGTCCGCACGTACGACGCGTACAGGAGTCGACCCGGCCGTCTGCCGGCGAGGTACGCGGTTCGGTGCAGGCCGACGACGGTCTTGCCAGTGCCGGCCGGGCCTCGCACCCGACTGGGGCCGTTGGCCGCTCGGCGGACGACGACGTGCTGGTCGGGGTGCAGGAAGGTCATCCACTGTTCGATCGGCTTGGCCAGCTCGGCCTCGATGAGGCTGGCTTCGAGCTCGGCGATGTCCAGCAGCTCCAGCTGCTCGTCCTCGACAGGCGGCAGCTGACGGGGGAGCACCGGCTCGGGGACGACGACGGCCGCGGCGGGACTGGCGCTCACCTCGTAGGGCGGGAACTCCGCGGCGAGGACGCCGGCCACGGTGGTGACGGCGTCGTTGTCTAGCCGCAGGCCGCGGCGCGTCGCCCAGGGGACGACGTCCCGCTCGCCCAGCACGACAGCCCGCCGCACTCGAACGGGCGGGAGGGTCCGGCCGGCCAGGACGATCACCGGCTCCACCTGGACCGGAGCCAGTCCCAAGGGTGCGAGCGCGTCCTCGACGAGCTCCGTGACGGCGACGAGGGTCTCGACCTCGTCGGTGGCATCGTGGTCGCCGCGGAAGAGCGTGCCCCGCTCGATGCGCGGCTCTCGCCACGCCTCGACGTCCAGGACGAGGACGCCGCCTGGACCGACGTGCAGCATGTCGACGTTCGCCCGACTGCGCCGACCGGGCCAGCGACGATCGGGCAGCAGGTGCCAGCCCCAGGCGCTCATCGCCTCCAGGCGGGCGGCCACCTGCTTCTCGGTGCGGCTGGCGAGCTCGTGCCGGGTCAGGCGTTCGCGCTCCGCGCGCAAGAGCCGCTCGTACTCGGCGATACGCAGGCGCGCACGCATCGCCTCCTCGGCCTGGGACCGGCCGGCCCCTGACATCGTCGTCATCGTGGCTCTCCTCCCCCGTGCGCAGCATCGGTCGCGGCGGCCGGAACCTGAAGCCGGCGCTTGTCCGCTGGTAGGCCGGTGAGGATCACCGCTCAAGGTCTCGGCGTCGCCGAGGCGCTGCGATGTTCGGTTCAGTGCCGGCGAGTCGCGCGAGGCGCCGAGCGCTCTCCCGTTCGATGAGCGCGTGCAGGGCCTGGTTGAGGAGCGCGCTCCTGCTCCTCGTGCCGGTGAGCCGTTGCGCCTTCGCCACCAGGTCGTCGTCCAAGACCACCGTCGTCCTCATGGTCGCCTCCACGGGAACCGTCCTTCAGATGATGCCCACCGTGCCCGGCGACCACGAGAATGCGTGACGCGGGAAGGCCGCGGCCATAAGCTCCTCATGATCCTCTGACTGGGAAGTAGGCGGGGGCCGCAGCCATGGTCTCGGTGGTCGAGGAGCGGATCCTCCGGCAGCTGATCATGGATCGGCTGGCGACTCGCACCGCGCACAACAGCGGCTTCGTCACCCGCGACGAGCTCAGCGCTTTTCGACACCTCCAAGGGCACTTGGAACCCGCGCGACCTGATCGCGACGCTCTCGGTCGTCAGCTCCCCCGACGGCCCCTACGACGACCGGGACGTCGAGGGCGGGCTGTTCCGATACCACTACCGCGCGGGGTCCGCAGCCGGGGACAACACCAAACTTCGCCGTGCCGCAGAGCTCGCGCTGCCGATCATCCTGCTCCGCAAGATCGCGGCCGGTGTCTTCGTCCCTGTCTTTCCCGTCTACGTCGTCGAGGACGATGTCGCCGCCCGCGAGTTCACCCTGGCCTTGGACGAGAGCCTGCGCTTCCTGCCCAAGCCTGCCGAGTGGACCGAGGACCAGCGCCGCTACGCCGAACGAGTGGCAAGGCCGTGAAGTGAGGGCGTGCGGGTTCTTGTCACGGAGGCGCGCCGGTGAGGATGTCGATGCTGAGGGTGGCCTTGTAGCTGGCGCGGTCGATGACGGGGCCTCGGGCCTGGTACTTCGAGATCGCTCGTTTGACGATGCGGGGGCTTACCCGCAGCCGTCGTGGGGGCATGGGCTCGGCCAGGACGTGGCGTCCGATGGTGCCGAGCAGGTCGATGACGGTTCCGGCGATGACGCCGGCTGCTTGGACGATCTGGTCGCGGGCGGCCTGCCAGGCGATGGTGAAGCTGGCCCGGTCCGGGTCGAGGTCTGGACGCGCAGCGGTGGCGTCGGCGATGGCGGTGCGCAGCAGCTGGTAGGTGACCAGCAACGCGTAGACCTCCTGCTCGATGCCGGCGGGAGTGCGGGCGCGCAGGACTCGGCCACCGAGCATGCTGGACTTCAGCTCCAGGTAGGCCGTCTCGATCTCCCAGCGCTCGTGGTAGAGCCGGATCAGCTCCGTCGCGGGGTAGCGGTCAGCGTCGAGCAGGGTGGTGGCCAGCCGGTAGCGGCCACGCTGCCTGCCGGCAGGGGTCGCGATGGTGATCTCGCAGTCGATAACACGCACGCGTAGGTCTCCCAGCAGGGACAGGTAGGAGCCGTCACGGTACCGGCGCAGCACTGGCATCCG
>JBMOMI010000176.1:0-3701 GCA_049325235.1 Actinomycetota bacterium
CTACCGGCCCCGCCGCCTCATCGACCGGCTGGTCCGCCTGCGCGACGCCACCTGCACGATGCCCGGCTGCCGCCGCACCGCCTGGCGCTGCGACCTGGACCACCTGGTCCGCCACCCCGACGGGCCGACCTGCCCGTGCAACCTGCACCCGCTGTGCCGGCGGCACCACCGGATGAAGCACCAGACGACCACCCTGGCCACCCGCCACCCCGACGGCATCACCACCTGGCGGCTGCCCACCGGGCACCTCTACCCCCGGCCCCCCGCCCCCGCCCTGCCGGTCACCACCGCCCGACCCGTCCGCCGCGCCCCCGACCAGCCCCCCACCATCGCCCGCGACCTACCCGACCACGACACCGCCGCCACCGGCATCACCACCCTGCACCACCAACTCCACCCACCGGCCCCACCCGACCCCGGCGACCCGCCCTACTGACGTCGGTCAGAGGCAAGCCCAACCGACTGGAGTCAAGTGCGCTTAGCCGTGCTTAGCCGAGTGGTGTCGGGGCGACCGGTGGGGTGAAGCGCGCCGGGTCGGCTGTCGGGTTCGCCGCCATCAAGGTGAGCGTGCCGCCGGTGAACTTGGCGCGCCGCAGCAGCCCGTCCTCGGTGACGCAGTAGCGCCCGCTGTCCGGGGCGATCACCTCGACGCAGGCCGCTGCCGGCAGCCCGCTGCCGGCGACGAGGTAGCCGTCGGCGTAGATGCCGCGCTCGCGCTGCGCCAGGCTCGGCACGACGGTGGTCAGCAGGCGCCCGACACCGGGGTCCCAGGCGTCGGGCAACGCCGCCCCGGGGGGTGCGACCGTCACGCAGGTCTCGGCCTGCGCGCACGCCACCCACCCGGCGTCCGCGGTCATCAGGCTGGACGTCGTCCCGCCGGTGGCGACGTCGACCCTCACCTTGTCTGCGGCTCGGGTGACGGTCACCTCCGCGCTGGTGCCGCCCCGAGCACGCAGGGCGTAGGTGGCGGTGCCGCTCCACGACGCCGCGGCCGGCAGGGCCACGGCCAGCTGTGGGACCGGATCCGCGGAGTACGTCGGCGACGGGCTGGCGGTGGCCTCCACGGGCTGCTCCGCCGCGGCGGCGACCGCTCGGACGCCCTGCTGGCCGCACCCCGCCAGCAGCGCTGCGGCGGCCAGGGCGAGCAAACGCGCCACTGCGATCGGCAGGCGCACGGTGCCTCCTCGCTGCGCTCGGTCGGATCGTGGACGATGGGTCTCGGCATCCGGACCTCGCCCAGGCGCGTTCCGGACCTCGTTAGACTCGGCCGGGGCGTGCGCCACCTTGAGCCGATCGGGTGAGCGGTGACCGTGCGTCGACTGGTCTTACCGTCCGTGATCCACCGCCTGCGAGGGAGTCAGCACGTGGGCCTGGTCGTGCAGAAGTACGGCGGCTCGTCCGTCGCCGACGCCGACGGCATCAAGCGTGTCGCCAAGCGGATCGTGGAGGCCCGCCGCGACGGGAACGACGTGGTCGTCGTGGTGTCCGCCATGGGCGACACCACCGACGAGCTGCGGGACCTCGCCGAGCAGGTCAGCCCGATGCCCCCGCCGCGCGAGCTGGACATGCTGCTCACTGCGGGCGAGCGCATCTCGATGGCGCTGCTCGCCATGGCGATCCAGACGCTCGGCCACGAGGCGCGCTCCTACACCGGCAGCCAGGCCGGCGTCATCACCGACTCGGTCCACGGCAAGGCACGGATCATCGACATCACGCCCGGCCGGATCCGGTCGGCGCTGGAGGACGGGGCGATCGTCATCGTCGCCGGCTTCCAGGGCGTCAGCCAGGACACCAAGGAGATCACCACCTTGGGCCGCGGCGCCTCCGACACCACGGCGGTCGCCCTGGCAGCGGCCCTCGGCGCGCAGGTCTGCGAGATCTACACCGACGTGGACGGCGTGTTCACGGCCGATCCGCGGATCGTGCCGAGCGCGCGGCGCCTGGAGACCGTCACCTACGAGGAGATGCTGGAGCTGGCCGCGTCGGGTGCCAAGGTGCTGCACCTGCGGTGCGTGGAGTACGGGCGGCGGTCCGGCGTCCCCATCCACGTGCGCTCCTCGTTCTCGTCCCGTCCCGGAACGCTCGTCAGCGGCTCGATGGAGGAACTGACCGTGGAGCAGGCGATCATCAGCGGCGTCGCGCACGACCGCAGCGAGGCCAAGATCACCGTCGTCGGCGTGCCGGACAAGCCGGGCAAGGCCGCGGAGATCTTCGAGGCCGTCGCTGCCGCGGAGATCAACATCGACATGATCGTGCAGAACGTCAGCACGGCAGACACCGGGCGCACGGACGTCTCCTTCACCCTCCCGAAGAGCGAGGGACAGGCCGGCGTCCATGCACTGACCCGCGTCCAGGACTCGGTCGGCTTCGACTCGCTGCGGTACGACGACCAGATCGGCAAGGTGTCGCTCATCGGTGCCGGGATGAAGAGCCACCCCGGCGTGTCGGCCAGGTTCTTCAAGGCGCTGTCCGACGCCGGTGTCAACATCGAGATGATCTCGACCTCGGAGATCCGGATCTCCGTGGTCACCCGCGCGGACGTCCTGGACGAGGCCGTCCGGGCGATCCACACCGCCTTCGACCTCGACAGCAGCGAGGGAGAGGCCGTGGTCTACGGAGGTACCGGCCGATGAGCGCCCAGAGGAAGCCCACCCTGGCCGTCGTCGGCGCCACCGGCGCCGTCGGCACCGTGATGCTTCAGATCCTGTCCACCCGGCACGACGTGTGGGGGGAGATCCGGCTTGTCGCGTCGGCCCGGTCCGCCGGCAAGCGGCTCACCGTTCGCGGTGAGGAGGTCGAGGTCCAGGCCCTCGCGGCGGAGGTCTTCGACGGCGTGGACGTCGCGATGTTCGACGTCCCGGACGAGGTCTCCGCCCGCTGGGCTCCGGTCGCCGCCGAGCGCGGCGCGGTCGTCGTCGACAACTCCGGGGCCTTCCGGATGGACCCGGACGTGCCCCTCGTCGTCCCCGAGGTGAACCCGGCCCAGATCCGGAACCGGCCCCGCGGGATCATCGCGAACCCGAACTGCACGACCCTGACGATGATGGACGCCCTCGGCACCCTGCACCGCGGCTGGGGGCTCACCGCGCTGGTCGTCGCGTCCTACCAGGCCGCCTCCGGGGCCGGCCAGCCCGGCGTCGACCGGCTCTACGACGAGCTCGAGGTCGTCGCGGGCAACCGCTCGCTCGGGCAGCGGGCCGGCGACGTCCGCGGGGCGATCGAGGACAAGCTCGGGGACGCGCCGTCCCCGTTCCCCGCGCCGCTGGCCCTCAACGTCGTCCCCTGGGCCGGGTCGGTCAAGGACGACGGCTGGTCGAGCGAGGAGCTCAAGGTCCGCAACGAGTCCCGCAAGATCCTGGGCATCCCGGACCTCAAGGTCTCGGCGACGTGCGTGCGCGTCCCGGTCGTCACCACGCACTCGCTCGCCGTGCACGCCACGTTCCAGAACGAGATCACGGTCGAGGAGGCGCGGCAGGCCCTGATCGAGGCGCCCAGCGTGGTGCTGCTCGACGACCCGCACCGGGGCGAGTTCCCGACGCCCGCGGACGTCGTCGGGTCCGACCCGACCTGGGTCGGCCGGGTGCGGCAGGCGCTCGACTTCCCGAACACCCTCGAGCTGTTCGTCTGCGGCGACAACCTGCGCAAGGGCGCGGCGCTCAACACCGCCCAGATCGCCGAGCTGGTGGCGCGGGAGCTGTCCG
>JBMOMI010000176.1:3801-6816 GCA_049325235.1 Actinomycetota bacterium
GGCCGGGTGCGGCAGGCGCTCGACTTCCCGAACACCCTCGAGCTGTTCGTCTGCGGCGACAACCTGCGCAAGGGCGCGGCGCTCAACACCGCCCAGATCGCCGAGCTGGTGGCGCGGGAGCTGTCCGGGGCCTGAGCGTCCGAATCGTGACCACGTCGGGTCCATGACCGAGCTCGGTGCAGTGACGGGTGAGCTCGGTGGGCGTCCTGCAGTAGCGGGGCTCTCGCTGCCCGGGCTCGTCCTCGGCTGGCTTGCGGCCGGCGCCAGTTGGCTGGCCGGTGCGGCGCTGGTGGAGTCACGCTGCTGACCGCCGCGGGGCGTCGACGATGGTGTCGGCGATGAACGAGCTGCTCGCGGCATGCCGCGTCGCGCTCGGCGCGCTGGGCGGGGCGCCCCGCCGCTGGCCTCGTGGTCGCGTCCAACGGGGTCGACGAGGGGGTATCTCGCTCTATGCCGCTCCTGGGGCCCTCCCAGCTGGCTCTCTTACCGCAGGAGCGTGGAGGCACGCGTCGGGACAGCGGAGGCGACCCGAGCCGGTCGTCGGGACGCCCTTCTCGGCCCTTGAGCGGCGCGACGTCGAACGGGAGCACGCCACCACGGCCGAGGCCGTCCTCGACCTGGTCGCCTCCCGGAGCCATGTCATCACCCTGCCGGAGAGCAGGCGCGTCGTAGACGAAACCGCCGCCGCCCAACTGGCGTCGGGTGATGTCGTCATACCGCGTGCAGGTCGAGCCCGATCGCGCGAAGGTGGTCGAAGTCGTCCGGATTCCGTGTGAACAGCGGCAGGTCGCCGGCGAGCGCGACCGCAGCGATCATGAGGTCCACGGCGCGGGCGCCGCGGGGCTTGCGGTCTGCCGCCCTGGTGGCGGCGTAGATCCGGCCGTACGCGCGGGCGGCCGCTGCGTCGAACGGAATCGGGTCCAGCAGTGCCTCCACACGCTGCAGCCGGTCTTGTCGACGCGCCCGTTCCTGCTCGTCGTCGGTCGCCAACGGCCCGGCGGTGAGCTCGGCCAGCGTCAGCGCGGAGATGGCTGGCTCCTCCGGCAAGTTCTCGGCGGCCAGGCGCTCCAGGGCGATCACGACCGAGGTGTCGAGCAGACCGCGGACCACGGGCGCCGGCAGCTCGTTCACGCGACGGGGTCGATGTCCTGGGTGGCGACGCGGTCGAGGTCTTCACGGAACCGGTCCGGATCGATCTCCGGTGCTGTGCGGAAGGTCTCGAGGAGCAGGTCACGGGAGACGAAGCGGCGCCGGGCGGGGCGGAGCTCGCCCACGGGCACCCCGTTGCGGGTGACGACGAAGTCCTCGCCACGGTCGAGCGCACGCATGATCTCGCCACTGTCGTTGCGTAGCTCACGCTGGCTGATCGTGCGGGTCATGGGCGGCATGCTACGCCGCGAGTAGCAGGCGTGCTACGGCGATGGTCGGGGTGGCGGGATTTGAACCCACGGCCTCTTCGTCCCGAACGAAGCGCGCTACCAAGCTGCGCCACACCCCGGAGCAGCGCGGCCCACCTTAGCCGACGCGCCGCCCCGCCACGAAACCGGTCCGCGGCAGCAGCGTCAGAAGCGTCGCCTCCGGAGGGCAGGCGAACCGCACCGGCGCGTACGGCGAGGTCCCGAGCCCCGCGCTGACGTGCAGCCAGCTGCGGTGCCGGCGCGTGCGCCACTCGTGCAGTCCCTTCGCGTAGCGGGTGGGCAGGTCGCAGTTCGTCACGAGCGCCCCGTACCCGGGGACGGCGAGCTGCCCGCCGTGCGTGTGCCCGGCCAGCACCAGGTCGACCCCGTCGGACGTCATCGCGTCGAGCACGCGGCGATACGGGGCGTGGGTGACCCCCAGCGTCAGGTGCGCCTGCGGGTCCGCCGGCCCTGCGACGTCCAGGTACCGGTCGCGGCGCAGGTGGGGGTCGTCGACGCCGACGACGTCGACCCGCAGCCCCCGCACCTCGAGCGTGGCCCGGGCGTTGTCGACGTCCACCCAGCCCGCCTCGGTCATCGCGCGCACCATGTCGCCGGTCGGCAGGTGCCGCAGGCGGCCGACGACCTTCGACGGGCCGGCCAGGTACGCCGCCGGGTTCTTCACCCGCGGCGCGTAGTAGTCGTTGGACCCCAGCACGAACACCCCGGGCACCCCCAGGAGCGGTTCCAGCGCCTCCATCAGCGGCGGGACCGCTTCGGGGTGCGCGATGTTGTCACCGGTGTCGACCACTAGGTCCGGCTCCAGGGCGGCCAGCCGCCGCACCCACTCCCGTTTTCCGCGCTGGCCCGGCGTCAGGTGCAGGTCGGACAGGTGCAGCACCCGCAGCGGGTCCGCGTCCTCCGGCAGGGCCGGGACGTCGAAGCGCCGCAGCCGGTACGACTGCGCCTCCCAGCGGGCGTACGCGAGCCCGACAGCGGCGGACACCGCGACGAACCGGGCAAGATCACGGCGACGTGCATGATCACGGGAGGGAGGGGAGGGCACGGGCCTCATCCTCCCGTGCTGCGAGGATGGGCCGCATGGCGACCCCCGTGCTCAAGGCCCGGCTGCAGTCCGACCTCACCGACGCGATCCGCTCCCGCGACGAGCTGCGTGCCGCGACGCTGCGGATGGCGCTCACCGCGATCAAGTCCGCGGAGGTGGCCGGAGCCCAGGCCCGCGAGCTGACCGAGGACGAGGTGCTCGCGGTGCTGCGCACCGAGGCGAAGAAGCGGCGCGAGGCCGCCGAGGCGTTCGCCGGTGCCGGTCGCGACGACCGCGCCGCCCGCGAGCGCGCCGAGCAGGACGTCCTCGAGGCCTACCTGCCGGCCCAGCTGTCCGACGACGAGCTGGCCACCCTGGTCGCCGGCGCCGTGGCGGAGGTCGCGGCCGGCGGCCAGATCGGGATGCCCGCCATGGGGCGCGTCATGGGCCTGCTGCGCCCGAAGGTCGGCCAGCAGGTGGACGGCGCGCGCCTGGCCGCCGAGGTCCGGCGTCAGCTGCAGGCCTGACCGGCGTCAGCCGTTCCCCGGGTTGCCGGCGCCGTCCTGCCCGGGT
>JBMOMI010000177.1:0-6790 GCA_049325235.1 Actinomycetota bacterium
GTAGCGACGCTGCGCCGCCCTCGCCTCGTACGTCTCGCGGCTCAGCGCGAGCGCCTCTCCCAGCGTGCTCACGCCGCGTCGCCGCAGCAGCGCGAGCAGCGCCACGAGCACCTCGCCGGTCACCAGCGCGTCCCCGAGCGCGGTGTGCCGCCCCACGACGCTGACGCCCAGCCGCGAGGCGATCGCCTCGAGCGTGTGGTCGTCGTGGTCCGGGTGCAGCGCCGCGTCGAGCAGCAGCGTGTCGAGCACCGGCTGGTCCGCGCCGGGGAGACTCGCCGCACCGGCCTGCCGCAGGAACCGCAGGTCGAACCCGACGTCGTGGCCCGCCAGCACGGTGTCCGCCGCGAAGGCGGCCAGCGACGGCAGCACCTCGGCGAGGGTGGGCTCCCCCGCGACCATCGCGTCGGTGATCCCGTGGATCGCGGACGCCGAGGCCGGGACCGGCCGGCCCGGGTCGACCAGTCGCTCGAAGGTCTCGGAGCGCAGCACCCGTCCGTTGACGACCCGGACCGCTCCCAACGACACGACGCGGTCGCCGCCGTCCGGGTCGAGGCCGGTGGTCTCGGTGTCCAGCACGGTGAACGCGACCTCCTCCAGCCGCCGGGCCTCCCAGTCCCCCGCCGCGGCACCCGCGGTGAACAGGTCGAAGTCGTAGAACTCCGGGCGACTCGGCGCCCGCGGGGCCGGCGTCACCGCCGGCCGGGCCTCCTGCGGCGTCCCGGGAGCAGCGGGCAGCAGCAGCCGCAGGTAGGCGGTCGCCCCGGCGTCCGGCGAGGCCCACACCTCGCCGCGGTGCCGGTCGACCACGTCGCGGGCGGTCGGCGTCCCGGGCCCGGCGAGCGGCTCGGCCAGCCACGCCTCCAGCTCCGAGGACGGCGGTGCCGCGCCCGTCCAGCGCGCGTCCAGCTGGACGTGCCGGTCCGCCTGCGACAGTGAGAGCGCGACGTCGCCCACCGAGTGGCGCTCGCGCAGCCGAGAGGCCAGGTGCGCGACCGCTCTGCTGACCGCGTACCCGTCCGCACGCACCCACACGTCCTCCGGGACGGGGAGGACGTCGGCGGCGACGCCGGCCTGCTGCAGCTCCCCGGCGGCCAGGGACAGCAGGTCGGCACCGCGGATGTCGGTGAGCACCTGGTCCTCCTCCGGGCGGCCGGCCTCCTGGGCCCAGGCGTCGACGCGCTCGCCCAGGCGCTCCGCCTCCTCGCGCACGATCCGCAGGAAGCGGGCCCGCTCCGGCTCGGTCAGGTCGGGGAAGTCCAGCACGGTCTCCACGGCGGCGCGAATGCTCCCCAGGGCGGCCCGGGTGGCCTCCGTGAGCCTGCGCAGCTGCGCCTCGCGACGGTCTGCGGCCCGTACCTGGCGCGTGAGGTCCTCCAGGACGAGGACGAACCCGGCCGGCGCGCCCCGCGCGGTGTCGCGGACGAGCCCGACCCGCACGCCGAGCAGCCGTCCCCCGCGCAGCGTCGTGGCGGCGTGCACGGCCTCCTCCCCCACGGCGAGCCGCTCGTGAGCGTGCGCGATCAGGCCGCGGTCTACCACCGCGAAGACGGAACGGCCGAGGCCCAGCAGCGCGTCGTCGTCCACGAGGTCTCGCGCGGCGTCGTTGTACAGCAGGATCCGGCCCTCGGGGTTGCAGACCACGACCGCGGCGGTGAGCTCCGCCATCAGGGCCGCCAGGCGGTTGCGCTCGGCCTCCATCTCGCGGCGTCCCTCCTCGACGCGCTGGGCCACCTCCTTCTCGGCGCTCTCGCGGCGGTCGGCCAGCCGGTTCACGGCGGCGGCCAGCAGGTACAGCTCCCCCGCCCCGACCGGGTCGAGCCGCAGAGAGGGGTTCACGTCGACGACCACGCGGGTCTCGGCGGCGAGCCGGCGGGCGATGGCCGAGGTGCGCCCGAGCAACCGCGCGAGCACGACGACCAGGACGGCGACGGCAGTCACCGCGAGGACCGCGACAGCTACCGGGTCGGCCCCGGTGGCGGCCAGCACGCCGAGCGCGGCCGCCGCTGCCGTGGCGTACCCGGCCACCGCAGCCACGGCCGCCCACTGCCGGCGGCGCAGGTCGAGAGCGGCCATCAGGCGTCGCCGGAGAGCAGCTGCCTGACGTGCTCGACCAGCTCGCGTGTCGAGAACGGCTTCGTGACGTAGGAGTCGGCCCCGACGGCCAGCCCCTTGGCGATCTCGGCCTCCCGCCCCTTGGCCGTCAGCATGACGATCTTCAGCTCCTCGTGGCCGGTGCTCCTCAGCACCTGGCACACCTCGTAGCCGTCACGGCGCGGCATCATCGCGTCGAGCAGCACGAGGTCCGGCCGGAAGCGGTCCACCTCGGCGAGTGCCTCGTCCCCGTCACGAGCCACCGCGGTCTCGAATCCGTTGCGCTGCAAGATGAACTCCAGCGACGTGACGATGTTGGGCTCGTCGTCGACGATGAGGACCCGGTGCGCCATCAGACCTCCGACCTCGCGAGCGGCAGCGTGAACGACAGCGTGGCACCGGCGCCGGTGCTGTCGGACACCCACAGCCTGCCGCCGAGCCGCTCGACGATCTCCCGGCTGATCGGCAACCCGAGCCCGGTGCCGGACGGACGGCCCCGGCGCGCGTCCCCACCCTGCCGGAACTTGTCGAAGATGGCCTCCCGGTCCTCCTCCGGCACGCCCGGTCCGTTGTCCCGCACGTCGACCCGCGCCCAGCCGTCGGCCGCGCGCAGGTCGACACGGACCTGTCCGCGACCCGGCTCGGTGAACTTCACGGCGTTGCCGAGCAGGTTCACCATCACCTGGACGACGCGGTCACGGTCGGCGAGCACCGGGGGCACCTCCCCGGGCAGGCACACGTCGAGCCGGACGGCGCGGGCGGCGAACAGCTGGGCCGTCGCGTCCACCGAGGCACGGACGACGTCGCGCAAGTCAGTGGGCTCCACGGACCACTGTGCGGCGCCCGACTCGAGCTTCGCCAGGTCGAGCACCTGGTTGATGAGGCGGGTCAGGCGCTCGGTCTCCTCGACGATCGGCTGCAGGAAGCGTTGCCGCTGCTCGGCGTCCAGGTCCGGGTTGTCGACGAGGATCTCCGAGAAGGCGCGGATGGACGTCAGCGGCGTCCGCAGCTCGTGGGTGACCGTGGAGATGAAGTCGTCCTTGAGCCGGTCGAGCTCGGTGAGCCGGGCGTTCGCCGTCCGCAGCTCGGCGGTCGCCCGCTCCAGCTCGAGGGACTTGCGCTCCAGGGCACGGCTGTACGCGCGCACCTGGGACGCCTCGTCGAGGATCTCCATCACCTCGTCGAGCCCGAGGGGCTCCTCCGCCACCACGGAGGAGACGAGGACGCGCGCCGAGGCCGACCCCACGGCGCCGGACAGCAGCGTCTCGACGTGGCCGATCAGCTCGGCGTCCGCGGTGGCGTCGTCGGCGACGTCCGCGCCGGCGCGACGCGCGTAGGCCTGAAGCGCCTGCTCGGCGCCGTCGCGTCCGACGAAGCGCTCGAGCAGCTCGCGCAGCGCGCCGACCGTCGCCGTTCCTCGCCAGAGCCGCGCCTCGCGCTGGCCGGACGGGGGCCTCATCGCGTCGACGAACAACGAGGCCTGCACGTGCTCGACGGCGTCCCGCCGGCCCCCCAGGGAGACGCCGACGAACAGGCCGACGTTGACGAGCATGCTCCAGACCATCGCGTGGCTGACCGGGTCGAGGCCCTCCAGGCCGAACAGCGCGTGCGGAGCCAGCAGCTCGATGCCGAACGGCCCGCCGAGCGGGATCGACGGCGGCAGCCAGCCGGACTCCGAGAACGACGGCAGCAGAAGGGTGTAGGCCCACACGCCGATGCCGCCGAGCAGCCCGGCGACCGCACCCGCCCGGCGCGCGCCCTTCCAGTACAGGCCGCCCAGCACGGCGGGCGCGAACTGCGCCACCGCGGCGAAGGAGACCAGCCCGATCTGCACCAGCCCGAGCGCGTCCGCGGCCAGCCGGAAGTAGGCGTAGCCCAGCAGGAGCAGGACGACGATCGTCACCCGGCGGACGGCGAGCACGACCGCGCCGAGGTCCCTCGGGCCGCGCAACGTGGCCCGCCCGCGCAGCAGCAGCGGCACGGCGAGCGAGTTCGACACCATCGTCGACAGGGCGATGGTCTCGACGATCACCATCCCGGTGGCTGCGGACAGGCCGCCGACGAAGACCACCAGCGCGAGCAGCGGCCGGGAGTCGGCGAGCGGGAGGGCGAGCACGAACGTGTCGGCGTCCGTGCCGTCGGCGCCGAACGTCAGCAGCCCGGCCAGGCTGATCGGCAGCACGAACACGTTGATCAGCAGCAGGTACAGCGGGAAGACCCACGAGGCCGTGCGGACGTGGTTCTCGTCCACGTTCTCCACCACCGACACCTGCCACTGCCTCGGCAGCAGCAGGAACGCCAGCATCGACAGCACGGTCAGCCAGAAGAACGCGCCGTAGCCCGTCGTCCCGGACAGGGTCAGCAGCCGCGCCAGCTCGGGCCGCTCGGCGGCCCTGCCGACGACGTCCCCGAACCCGTCGAAGAGGCCGAAGGTCACCCAGAACCCCACGGCGAGGAAGGCGACCAGCTTCACCAGGGACTCGGCGGCGATCGCGGCGACCATCCCCTCGTGCCGCTCGGTGGCGTCCAGGTGCCGGGTGCCGAAGACGATGGTGAACGCGGCCAGCAGCAGTGCCGCGTACAGCGCGGTGTCCCCGAGGACCGAGCCCGTGCCCGGGGCGTCCGCCGCGGCCGGCGCGCCGCCGCTCGTCAGCACCGCGAACGTGGTCGAGATCGCCTTGAGCTGCAAGGCGATGTACGGCACCAGGCCGAGAACGGCGATGACGGTGACCATCCCGCCGAGCAGCTGGCTCTTGCCGTACCGGGCTGCGACGAAGTCGGCCAGGGAGGTGATCCGGTCCCGCTTGCAGATCCGGATGATCTTGCGCAGCACGAGCCACCAGACCGTGACGACGACCATCGGGCCGAGGTAGATGGGCAGCCAGGCGATCCCGCCGGACGCCGCGCTCCCGACGCTGCCGTAGTACGTCCAGGACGTGGCGTAGACCGCGATGGACAGCGCGTAGACGTAGCCGTTGCTGATGATGCTGCGCCCCGCGTCAGCCCGGCGGTCGCCGTAGAACGCGATCGCGAACAGCAGCCCCAGGTAGGCCACCGACACGGTGACCACCACCCAAGTCGGCACCACGTCAACGCCCCCGCACGGTCAGCCCGACGGCCACCACGAGCGCCGCCCACACCGCGAAGACGTAGAGCCACACCAGCGGGACGCCCAGCACCAGCGCCTCGACGTCGAACAGCCCGAGGATCGGGTAGTTGAACAGCACGAAGGCGGCGACGGCGAGCGCCACCAGCCGGCCGGCCCGGGTCTCCTCGGTCACCTCCACCTCCTGCCCTCAGGTCACGGTATGCGTGGAGAACCGCGTCTGCGTGACCTCCTGCACGACACGCACGGTGCGGACCGCGTCGCGCAGCCGGCGCCGGTCGTCGGCGGCGAGCGCGTCCACGACCACCCGGTTGTCCGGCAGCTCGCCGCGGCGCACCTGCTCGATCTGGTGGCGGAGCCGCAGCGTGGTGAGCAGCCGGTAGGCGTCCAGGAGGTCGTCGACGCCGGACGGGCTGAGCAGCCGGGCCTGCCGCGCCGCCTCCAGCCGGCTCAGCGTCGTCCGGGCCCCGGACGCCGCGGCGAAGGCGTAGAGCCGCGCCAGCAAGACGATCGCCGCGGTGCCGGCCCGCTTGACGTCGAGGACGCCGTGCTCGGTGCGGATGCGGCCGAACAGCACCGGCGGTGGGTGGAACGACACCGCCGCACGAGCCATCTGCAGGATGAAGGTGCCGCGCTGGCCGCCGCGCACGAGGACGTCCCCGAGCACGCCGACGTCCAGCTCGCCGTGCACCGGGCGCACGTCGAGGAACACCTCGGCCTGCAGCAACGCCGCCGGCAGCGGGTGCTCCACCCAGCGGCGGAAGTACGACGTGAGCTCCTCCAGGGAGTGCCACCACGTCGTGGCCATGTAGCCGCCGCTGCAGCGTGGGATGCCGGCCCTGGCCAGCCCGTCCACGACGAGACCGGCGAGCCGCGGGTAGTAGTCGGCGGGCTCGCCCGGTGCCAGGCGCAGTCCCCCGTAGGCCAGCGCGCTGTCCTGGTCGCTGGACAGCACCTGCTCACCGCGGCCGTGGGAGCCCAGAGCGAGCCAGGCGTACGCGAACGGCGGTCTGCCGAGCCGGTTCTCGGCCAGCTCCAGGAGCCGCGAGGTCAGCGCGTCGTTGACGCCCGCCACGGCCCGGGTGATCTGCAGGACGTCGGTACCCGCCTCCAGCAGCCGCGCGGTCGTCTCGGTCATCTCCCCCGCGAACGCGTCCAGCGGTCGCAGGTCCTCGATGTCGCGGAGGTCGTGCACGAGCGCCAGGGGGCTGCTCACCTCGTCCGCCAGCTCCACGGCCCCGACCTCGCGTCAGTGATCGTTCGTCCGCCGCGAGACTAGCGGTGCGCGCTCGGCTGCGCCGCTGCGTGGCGTGCGGGAACCGCCGGGCCCCCTCGGAGGTCCCAGCGGAGTGGCTATGAGACATCGACTGGTGACTGCGGTCGGCGCTTCCGCTGGGCTGGTCTCCGGATGCTCGGGGCTGCCGTGGGGACCATGCCCGGCGATCGGCTGGGCCAACCGCCTCGACGTGGAACTGGACAAGGAGTGGCCTGACCGGGAACGACTGGTGGTGACCGCCGAGTGCCCGCCAGACCTGTGCACCCCGCCAAGGCCAGATGCACGGGGGTCGCAGTGGACCGCAAACTGGGCGACCA
>JBMOMI010000178.1:0-6757 GCA_049325235.1 Actinomycetota bacterium
CCTACTGGTGGACGTCGTCCACCTCGTTCGCCAACCCGGCGGTGACGCTGGGACGCAGCATCACCGACACGTTCGCCGGCATCGCACCGTCGTCGGTGCCGCCGTACGTCGTGGCTCAGCTGGTCGGCGGGGTGCTCGCGCTGGCCGCGATCGCCGTCCTCCACCCCGACCGTGACACCGACGCGCTGGTCCCCCCGCACGACCCCGTCCCGCAGGAGGCGCCACATGTCTGACGCGCTGACCCCCAACCGCCCGGCTGTGCTCGCCCGTATCGCCGAGGACCTGGCCGCCCGGCACCGCGGCGTCGTCACCCGCGAGGAGGTGGAAGACCTGCTGCAGGACTCCTACGACCGTCTGGCCGGCACGGCGACGCTGACCACCTACCTGCCCGTCCTGGCGCGTCACTTCGCCGAGACGCGCATCGTGGACCTCGCCCACGCGCGCGGGCAGTCCGGCCGCGCCGTCCCCAAGGTCGTGTTCCTGTGCGTGCACAACGCCGGCCGCTCCCAGATGGCTGCTGCGCTGCTGGAGCACCACGCAGCCGGGCGGGTCGACGTCCGGTCCGCCGGTTCCCAGCCGGCAGGAGAGCTCAACCCGAGCGCGGTGGCGGCCCTCGCCGAGATCGGCATCGACCTGCGCACCGCCTACCCGAAGCCGATCACCGACGAGGTGATCCGCGCCGCCGACGTCGTGGTGACGATGGGCTGCGGCGACAGCTGCCCGGTCGTGGCCGGAACCCGCTACCTGGACTGGGACCTGCCCGACCCCGCCGACCTGCCGCTGGAGGCGGTGCGGCCGATCCGGGACCAGCTCGACGAGCGGGTCCGGGGCCTGCTCGAGGAGCTGACCGACTGACAAGCGTTGGGAGACAACGTGTCCGACGTACCCGAAGTTCTCTTCGTCTGCGTGCACAACGCCGGCCGCTCGCAGATGGCCGCCGCGCTGCTGCAGCACCACGGCGGCGACCGGGTGCGGGTCCGGTCCGCCGGCTCCGCGCCGGCCGCGGTCGTCAACCCGGCGGTGGTCGAGGCGATGGACGAGCTGGGCATCGACCTCCGCCGAGAAGTGCCCAAGAAGCTCACGGACGAGGCCGTCGAGGCCTCGGACGTCGTCATCACGATGGGATGCGGTGACGCCTGCCCCTTCTACCCCGGCAAGCGCTACCTGGACTGGGAGCTGGACGATCCCGCCGGCAAGGGCGTGGACGACGTCCGCCCGATCCGCGACGAGATCGACCGGCGCGTGCGGGCGCTCCTCGCGGAGCTGGACGGCGAGCCTCAGCGCGGCAGCGGGACGAACGAGTAGCCGCGGGCGCGCAGCTCACGGATGACGGTGGGCAGCGCGTCGGCGTCCAGCGTCGTCCCGTCGTCGGGGTTGGCACCGCCGTGCATGAGCACGATCTCGCCGGGCCGGGCCGCGGCGAGCACCCGGTCGACGACGGTCTGCGCCGAGACGCCGCCGCTCGTTCCCTTCCAGCCCAACGTGTCGACCGTCCAGCGGTAGGCGCAGTACCCGTCACGGTTGACGGCGGCGATCGTGCGGGCGTCGCGGTCGCCGAACGGGAAGCGGAACAACGGCTTCGTGGTCCGGCCGGTGAGCGCGACGACCTGCTGCTCCACCGTCGCCAGCTCGGCGGAGACCTGTGCGTCGGTGAGCCGCGTCAGCTGGGGGTGCGTGTCGGTGTGGTTCCCCACCGGGTACGCGGCCGCGATCTGACGCAGCTGGTCGGGGTACCGCCGCGCCCACGCCCCGGTGACGAAGAACGTCGCTGGCACGTCATGGTCGTCGAGCGTTCGCAGGATCGACGGCACCCCGGCGGCGTCGCCGCCGAGGTCCACGGTCAGGGCCACGACCGGCTCGGACGTCCCCAGTCGCTCGGCGTCCACGCCGGCGCAGGCGAGCGGCACCGGCGAGGGTGCGGGGGCGGGGGGCGGCGCCGTCCGCGTGGACGGCGCGGGCGAGGGCTGCGGAGCCGGGCTCACCGGTGACGGCGTGACCGTCGGGGGAGCAGGGGACGGCGTGGGCCGCGGGCTGGACGTCGGGCTGGTCACCTCGCCGCTGGGCGCTGCGGTGGCGGTAGGGCTCTCCCGGGGGGTGTCGGGCTCCCCGCCGCACGCCCCCAGGGCCAGGACCGCCACCGCGAGGACGCCGACGACACGCACTGCGCGCCTGCCCACGGTTCCTCCCCAGCGTCACCACCAGGGTGCCGCCGCCGCAGTGGCCCGGGTAGGGGCCGAGGTCACCTCACCCGAAGCGGCCGGAGATGTAGTCCTCGGTGGCCTTCACGCTGGGGTTGGAGAAGATGGTCGCGGTGTCGTCCATCTCGACGAGCTTCCCGGGCTTGCCGGTGCCCTCGATGTTGAAGAAGCCGGTGCGGTCGCTGACGCGCGCCGCCTGCTGCATGTTGTGGGTGACGATGACGATCGTGTAGTCCTTCTTCAGCTCGTCGATGAGGTCCTCGATCGCGAGCGTCGAGATCGGGTCGAGCGCCGAGGCAGGCTCGTCCATGAGCAGCACCTGCGGCTTGACCGCGATGGCGCGAGCGATGCACAGACGCTGCTGCTGGCCGCCGGACAGGCTGGAACCGGGCTTGTTCAGCCGGTCCTTGACCTCGTTCCACAGGTTGGCGCCGCGCAGCGACCGCTCCACGAGGTCGTCCATCTCCGACTTCGGCAGCCGCTTGGCGTTGAGCCGCATGCCCGCCGCCACGTTCTCGTAGATCGACATCGTGGGGAACGGGTTGGGCCGCTGGAAGACCATGCCGATCTGCCGGCGCACGTTCACCGGGTCGACGCCCCCCGCGTACAGGTCCTGGCCGTCCACGACGACCTTGCCCTGCACGCGGGCACCCGGGATGACCTCGTGCATCCGGTTGAGCGAACGGAGGAACGTCGACTTGCCGCAGCCGGACGGCCCGATCAGCGCGGTCACGGAGCTCGGCTCGATCGTCATGGAGACGTTCTCCACGGCGAGGAAGTCGCCGTAGTAGATGTTCAGGTCGGAGACGTCGATGCGGGTTGCCACGGTGGGTTCCTTCGGTCTGGCCGGGTCAGCGGCCGGTCTTGGGTGCGAACAGGCGGGAGACGAGCCGAGCGGCGAGGTTGAGCGCCATCACGATGATGATGAGCGTGAGCGCGGCGGTCCAGGCCCGGTCGATGTACGGGTCCCGCGGGACGCCGGGCGCCACGTAGGAGTAGTACGCGAAGACCGGCAGGGTCGCCATCCGGCTGTCCTCGAACGGGCTGAAGTTCGACGACGTCGTGATGCCGACGGTGACCAGCAGGGGAGCGGTCTCGCCGATGACGCGGGCGATGGCGAGGGTGACACCCGTGGCGATACCCGCGATCGAGGTCGGGATGACCACCTTGACGATCGTGCGCCACTGCGGGACGCCGAGCGCGTAGGCGGCCTCCCGCAGCTCGTTCGGCACCAGCTTGAGCATCTCCTCGGTCGACCGGATGACGACGGGGATCATGAGCACGGACAGCGCCACCGCTCCGGCGAAGCCCATCCGGACACCCGGCCCGAAGAAGACGACGAAGAGGGCGTAGGCGAACAGGCCGGCGACGATCGAGGGGATACCGGTCATCACGTCGACGAGGAAGGTGATCGCCCGGGCCAGCCTGCCCCGCCCGTACTCGACGAGGTAGATCGCGGCCAGCAGTCCGATCGGCACGGACATCACGGTGGCCAGGCCGGTGATGATGAGCGTGCCCATGATGGCGTGGTAGGCGCCGCCGCCCTCGCCGACGATCCCCCGCATCGAGTACGTGAAGAACTCGACGTCGAAGCGCGCCAGACCGTTCTGCAGCACGGTCACGACAACCGAGACGAGGGGCACGAGGGCCACGAGGAACGCGCTGGTGACGGTCACGGTGACGAGCCGGTCCAGGGCGCGCCGCGGGCCCTCGACCGTGCGTGACCAGGCGTAGAGCCCGAGACCGGTGACGAGGGCGGCCAGGATGGCGGCCAGCAGCACGTTGAGCCCCGAGACGGCCAGTGCTCCGGCAACAGCGACCGCGCCGGCGGGCACCGCCCACGACGCCCATCGGGGCAGCGTTCCCCCGGTGAAGGCCGGCCGGCGCGGGGGCTGGACGTCGGAGGGGAGGGTGGTCTGCGGGGTCTGCATGCTCATGTCAGTTGGCCCCCGAGAACTCGGCGCGTCGCGCGATGATCCAGCGCGCGAACATGTTCACGGCCAAGGTGATCGCGAACAGCACGAGGCCGGAGAAGATCAGCGTGTTGACGGCCACCCCGGTGGACTCGGGGAACTGCAAGGCGATGTTCGCGGCGATCGTCGCCGGGTTGCCAGCGGTGACGATGGTGAACGTGATCCCGCCGGAGACACTGAGCACGATCGCGACCGCCATCGTCTCTCCGAGCGCGCGACCCAGACCCAGCATCGCGGCGCTGATGACGCCGGGCTTGCCGAAGGGGATCACCGCCATCCGGATCATCTCCCAGCGGGTCGCGCCCAGCGCCAGCGCGGCCTCCTCGTGGAGTCGCGGTGTCTGCAGGAAGACCTCTCGAGACACCGCCGTGATGATCGGCAGGATCATGACGGCCAGCACGACGGCCGTCGTGAGCATCGTGCGACCGGTCGCCGAGGCCGGTCCCGCGAAGAGCGGGACGAACCCGAGGTTCTCCTCCAGCCACACGCCCAGCTGACCGAGCCTGGGGGCCACGACTGCGAGCCCCCACAAGCCGTAGATGATGCTGGGAACCGCGGCCAGGAGGTCCACGACGTACCCGAGGGGGGACGCGAGCCGGCGCGGGGCGTAGTGCGAGATGAACAGCGCGATCCCGACGGCCAGCGGTGTGGCCAGCAGCAGCGCGAGCGCAGCCGAGTAGAGCGTCCCGAACACCAGCGGCGCCACGTAGACCAGCAGCCCCTCGCCGCCGGGGATCTGGTCGGCCGGGGCGACGATCGCCGGCCACGCCTCGGTGAGGAGGAAGCCGGCGACACCGGCGAGGATGACGACGATGAGGACCCCCGCTCCCTTGGCGGAACCGGCGAAGGCCCGGTCTGCGGGTCGGCGTACCGACCGGCCCGGTGCGGCTGTCGTCGTGGTCACGGTTGGTCCTTCCTCGTTGCTGCACGGCCTGCTTCACAGCGGTACCCGGGTAGCCGCCGGTGGGCGGCTACCCGGGTCCGCGTCGTGGTGCTCGGGTCAGCCGGCCGAGATCGCCTCGATCGCCTGGTTGGCCTGCTCCAGCAGTGTGCTGGACGCCGGGGCGGAGCCGGCGGCTTCCGCGGCAGCCTGCTGGCCCTCCTCGCTCGCGATGTAGCCGAAGAAGGCCTTCACCAGCTCGGCCGTCTCCGGGTCCTCGTAGGTCGTGCACGCCAGCTGGTAGGAGACGAGGACGATCGGGTAGGTGCCCGACTCGGTGGTGTCGCGGGCCAGGTCGAGAGCGTAGCTGTACTCACCCCGACCCTCAACGCGCTCGGAGACCTCGACGACGGCAGCCGCGGCCTCCGGCGAGTACTCCACGAACTCCTCGCCGACCTTGACCTTGGCGATGCCGAGGTCCCCGGCCTGGCTGGCGTCGGCGTAGCCGATGGTGCCCTCGCCCCCCTGGACGGCGCCGACGACACCGGACGTGCCCTGCGCGGCCTCGCCACCCTGGACCGGCCAGTTGCCGTCCGGCTCGTGCGGCCAGGCGTCGCCGGCGGCCGCGGCCAGGTACTCGGTGAAGTTCTCCGTCGTCCCCGACTCGTCCGAGCGGTTCACCGGCGTGATCGGCAGGTCCGGCAGCTCGACGCCGGGGTTGTCGGCAGCGATGGCCGGGTCGTTCCAGGTGGTGATCTCCTGGTTGAAGACGCGTGCGATCGTCTCGGGGGAGAGGTTGAGCTCCTCGACGCCTTCGAGGTTGAAGATCACGGCGATCGGGGAGACGTACAGCGGGACCTCGACGAAGTCGCCACCACAGGTCTCCTGCGCCGCGGCGAGCTCCTCCTCGTCGAGGTAGGCGTCCGAGCCGGCGAAGTCGACGCCGCCGGCGGTGAACTGCTCGCGGCCGCCGCCGGAGCCGACGGGGTCGTACGTCACGGTCACGTCGGGGTACTGGCTGGTGAACCCGGCGATCCAGGCCTCCATGGCGGCGGCCTGCGCGCTGGACCCGGCGCCGGCGATCGTCCCGGAGAGCTCGGCGGCCGTCTCGCCGTTGCCGCCGTCGCCGGCGGGCGCGGGTTCCTCGTTCGCGGCGCCGCAGGCGCCCAGGCCGAGGGTGAGCGCGAGAGCCGCGGGAAGGGCGGCTGTCAGGGTGCTGCGCCTCACGGTGTTACCTCTCTGCAGTCGGTGGGCCCTGGCAGGCGCCAGGGCCGGTGCGTGACTGACCGGTCGACGGCGACGCTAGGGAGGGCAGGTGAAGCAGTTCCCCGCCGTGGGTGAACCGCGGGTGAACGGATCCGGGTCTTTGGGCGTCGTCACGGGGACGTCACGGGGACGTGACGGTGAACCGCCGCGTGGTGACGTCACGGTGAACGCGGCCCCCTCACCGCCCCTGACGCCGGGCGGCGGGCACGCCGACCTGGCAGGGTGGGGCGCGTGACACGCCCGGGCACCCGCCGTGACCTCTGGTCGGACGGCTTGGGGCGCAGCGCCACCCGCAGCATCCAGGTGCTGGCCGTCGTGGCGCTCGCGGTGGTCGTCGTCTACGCCGCCGTCTCGCTGCGGCTGCTCGTCGTCCCCCTGCTGATCGCCACGTTCGTCGCGGCTGCCGCCAGCCCGATGGTCGCCTGGTTGGCCCGCCTCGG